>NZ_DATFZD010000001.1:0-11010 GCF_035314665.1 Mycobacterium sp.
ATTTGTTGGTGATGTGCAGTGGCGGACTGGTGCCGAATCCTCAAGCGGCTAGCAGGGTTTGGAGGGCGATGTCGGTGAACAGCGTTTGCATGTCGATGCGGATTCGTTCGTAGTCACGGTCGACGCGTGTCCAGTGCGCGGGTTTGCGTCCCATGCGGGGGCTGCGCACCGCGGCGAGGATCGGAGCGATGACCTGGTCGCGGAGGGTGAGCAGGGCGGCGATCGTGCGCGCAGCCAGCGCCGGAACTCGGTGGCGGCGCGTGCGTGCTGGCTTGTCGACGAGCTGTTTGCCTCGCAGTTTGCGCAGGTCGTAGGCCGCTTGGCGGATGCTGTACGGGGCGGCGGAGGTGCCGGTCATGACGCGGACCTTCGCGGCGAACGCGCCCACAGTGAAGCCGTGCGGGGCCGGGGCGAGGGCGAGCACGGCCGACAGCGCGTCACCAGGATCCGGTTGCCCACGAGAAAGGACGCCCGAGGTCGTGAGCGATTACCCCATCGTCGACTTGTCCACCGACGCACTGCTGACCACGACCCGCTCGGTGCGCAAACGTCTCGATTTGACCAAACCCGTTCCCATCGGCCTGATCCGGGAATGCCTGGAGATCGCGGTGCAGGCACCGACGTCGGCCAACGTGCAGAACTGGAGCTTCATCGTGGTCACCGATGCCGAACAGCGTCGCGCGATCGGCGATGTGTACCGCCGCACATGGGACTTGATCGCCGCGTCCCCGAGCACATCGGCGAGGTCCCGGTCTTGATGATCCCGTGCGTCGAGGTCATCGACGGTGACGGCACGCTGACGGGCGAAAACGCCAACCAGTATTGGAGTTCGATCATGCCCGCCAGGTGGAGCTACATGCTCGCCGCGCGTTCTCGGGGCTTGTGAACCACGTGGACCGGGGTGACCATAATGGCCGACGAGGAGATGCGGGCTATCCTCGGCCCTGGGAAGTGTGCATAATTCTCGAGATGAGCTTGAGAGATTCCTGTGTCACTCCAGCAGCGTCTGGCCGTGTGAGGCCGAAAGTTGTGATCCTTTATGACGGAGACGCCCGAGACCCCGCTTCATGGTCGGGTACTCCACGAGGTCTCTCTGACGGGCTCATCTCCCTGGGCGTTGATCTCCATCACGTCAACGCTCGACTGGGGCGACTGCCGCGGCGACTGCTCGAACGTGGTGGGGGGTTGTTGCATCCCGAGCAATGTGCGCTGCAGTCAATGATCGCGCGTAGACAGCTCGCGTCCATCGAGGGCGTCGATGCCGTTATACAAATCGGGACCGGGCTCACGATTCAACCGAACGTTCCCACCGCGACGTACGAGGACATGACGGTCATTCAGCATGAGCGGTACCACGACGAATGGTTCATGGGGTTCGCGAGTCGTGCGCGGCGAGCGTGGAAGCGGCGTCAACGCATTGCATACAAGAACGCATACGCGTGCTGCGTGACGTCAGACTGGGCGGGGAAGTCAATAATTGAAGACTATGCGGTCCCAGCCGAGAAGGTCCATGTAGTGGGCGTGGGCGGCAACCACATCATTTCCGCCCCCACGGATCGTGACTGGTCGGTCCCGCGCTTTCTCATTGTCGCGCAAGACTGGCGCCGAAAGAACGTAGAGCTTGTGGTGAGGACCTTTAGGGAACTGCGCGCAGGGCAGCCAACCGCCACGCTCGACGTCGTGGGTCCCTACTCGGGCGAGGCTGGCCCGGGAGTCTCGCTGCACGGACCGCTTCGATTGGATGTTTCTGCTGAGCGGGGGAGGGTCGACGCGCTCTTTCGACAAAGTACCTGCTACGTCATGCCATCAACCCACGAGGCTTCCGCACTCGTCTTTGTGGAGGCTTCGTGGGCAGGCATTCCTTCAATCGGGACTACGGTCGGAGGCGTCCGTGAACTCATTGGGGACGGCGGGGTCGTCGTCAACCCTGATAAACCGCTGGAGTTACTTGATGCCATGCGACAACTGTCGGCTCCCGCGGCGGCAGCTCACATCGGCGCGCTCGCTCGGCGACATGCCGAGTGGTACACGTGGCCGAGGACAGCAGAACGTATTCTGCAGGCCTTGGGTTGTGCCTTTGACGCTCTGTAACTGACCGGGTGGTCGGCGGCCTGGTGGGATGCGTACCGACAGCTGGCGATATCACCGTGCATGACAACCGGGTGGTCGTGGGGGGGACAAGCGCGGGATAAGGCAGGCGGCAAGACAAAGAACGCCGATCAGACGATCTCGATCGATCGGGTCACCACCGCCGCCCTGCAGCGGTGGCGCGAGATCCAGAACCGCGAACGTGAGTTCTTCGGCAGCGACTACAACCCGGGCAACTATGTGTTCACCTTCGAGGACGGCCGGCCACCTCACCCCGACACCATCAGGCAGCGCTTTGACCGTCTCGCCGCAGCCGCAGGACTACCGCGGATAACATTTCATGATCTGAGGCACTCTTATGCCACCGGGCCGCTTAAAGCCGGGATCAACCCGAAGGTGATCAGCGAGCGGATCGGTCACGCCAACGTCGGATTCTTCCTCCAGACCTATGCCCACGTGATCCGACGCGATGACCGCGACGCCGCAGAACAGGCCGCGGCGTTTCTAATCGGCGACCCCGGCGATCCCAGCGAACACAACAGCTGACCATTAGCGACGCTAATGTTCCCAAATCTGTTCCCAACGGCGATGAAAACGGCCCCCGGAGACGTCTCCGAGGGCCATTTTGCCTGGTAGCGGGGACAGGATTCGAACCTGCGACCTCTGGGTTATGAGCTAACCGGTCACGGTCTCCCCTGGTGCGATCGGTCTCATAGCTGCAGGTCATTCCTGAAGGAGCGGGGCCGGGGCGGGGCCGGTCAAGACCCACGGCTGTGTTGTTTTGGCTCATTTTGCGAGCTTCCTTGTCCTGGCCGGGCGCGTCGAAGTAGGCGTCGGGGTCAAGGCTCGGGCGGAGCCCGACCGCGTGGCGGCCGTAAGGGCCTTGACGGCGACGGCGTTCGGCGCATGCTGTTCAGGGCAGGGAGGTCGAAAAGGCGTGTCCCGCTTTCGGCTTGGGTAGCAAGGTGGTCATTGACGTCTTCAGTAGCGAACGTGGCGCGATGCGTGCGATCCGCAACCTGCACCGCGCCGGGTACGACGCCTGGCAACTCACCTAGATCGGAGAAACACATGATTATCCGGAGGTGGCGCGTAGTTTGCCTGACCCGTGGCGGGGGCTAGCCCTCGGTGTGGTCGGTTTTGGTGCGTATATGAGCGGCGACGGTCCTCGGGCGGGTATCGCCCTGGAGGCTGCGTTGCGCTGCGATCCCGGTAACCGGATGGCCCGGCTTCTGGACACGGCGTTACAGGCCGGGATGCCTCCCGAGACCGTGCGCAAGGTCCTGCACGGAAAGGGCGCATGAGTCATGAAACGAAACAGCGTGGCTCGCCGCCAGATACGGTTAGCTGCGGTGGACGGGGACCTTACTGACCCGCCGCCCGTGCCTCCCGTGTTTGTTCCGGGGCATCGGATCGAAACCGGCGTAAAGCTGTATTTGGCGTTATCCGACGACGGTGCCCGCTGGCTCGTGTCGTCGGTGACCGTTGACGGCTTCCCGTTTGGATCAGATCCTGCCTGATGGGCCGTCGCCCGCTGAATCTGATTGTCAATGCGGCAATCCCGACGAGTGCCAGCGCGCCCACGAATACGCGCGTCGGGTTCCGCTGCCCACCGGCCAGGAATTACTGGTGCTGCTCGCTGCTGCGGTGGCGCGGTATCAGCCGAGACGGACACCATGACGGTTTAACACACCCAACCTTATTTGAGGCCCGCCGGGTTTTCGGCAGGGCTCTAGCTGGCGTTTGCCTGAAACGGCAACCAGGAGAAAGGAAAACAAATATGTCCGAATGCACACCTGTCGACGTGGCGTGGAATTTGCAACCTTTCCGCCCTGTCGCAGCCGCGCCGCTGACCACCGTGAAGGCGGCGATGGCGGTAATGCGGGACGCGGTCGCCACGCTAGAAGCCCAACCTGCCGACCTGGATGCCGGCTACACCGAGGACGAGGTCGCCGCCCAGTACGCGGCGACCGATCGGATCGTCGAAGCGTTCCACCTCCTCGACCGGCTCCTCACCAACAGGTGAGGCGTCCACTTCGTGTACATCTGCTCCGAATTTCCGAATTGGAGGCAAAACCCATGCAATTAGCACTGATCGGCGACGACGGCACAGTCATCGACGTTCGAGAAGCTGGAACCGGATCTCCCAGTCCTCCGTCAGCGGAAAGACGGCGAGCCGCTACTTTGTCGTTGCACTAGTCGCCATAGCCGCACCCTAAGCCGTGGCGTGGGGGCTGCGCGACGGGCAACGGGCTGTCAGTTGAATTTTCGCGGGACTTAGCGCCAGTCCGCTTGGGCGTTGTCGGCCTCGAACTTTGCCGTTACCCTTCGCGGTGTTACCGGGCGGATCTGACCCCACCGCACCAAGCCGTCATCGTCCACGTAATCGAACGTGATCTGCTTCCGGTGCACATCCAAACCGCCTACCATCGTCATCGGGACCTCCTCGAGCTCCTGAAACATTTCATCTGACGCCCATATCATCGTGCGTCTGTGCCGAGGGGGTCCCCCATCACAGTGCGCGGAAGTCGTCATTTTTTTGCGGCCCTTGGGTTCCGAGGAGCGCGTGACCCAACCGTGTTGCAGCTACTCCGCCGCCCGCGCCTCGGGCACCTCGGCGATTGTTCCGCAAGCGATCTTCTTTTATTAAGCGCGCTGCGCCGAGCGTCGGGTCAGGTAGCCTCCCCTCGATAGGTACACGTTCTCGCCCTGCTGCCACTCCTGATCGAAGCCGTTCGAGCCGCAGTAGAAGCTGCGGCTGCAGCCCACCTTCATGCGCTCGTGAAGTTCAATGATCACCGAATCCACCTTGTCGATCCACGCCGAGGTGTCGCTGAAGACCTCGCGCTCGGCGCCTTCGATGTCGATCTTCAAGATGTCGATCCGTGGCAGGCCGTAGTCCGCCATGATCTTGTCGACTGTCATCGCTTGCACCACTTGACAGGTGGCCCCCAAGCCCTCTGACGATTCCTTGGTGTCTGTCATGAAGCCCCACTTCCCGAGTCCGGGGTCGACTAGGTTGATCTCTTCGTTGCGATGCCACAGCGCGGCCTGGATCGGCACGATGTTCGGATAAGGCGCCACGTTCGCCTTCAACAGCTCGAAATTGCTTTGCTCCGGCTCGATCGCGAAGATCCTGGCCTGCGGGTAGCGGTTTGTAAAGTAGATCGAGGCGAGGCCGATGTTGGCTCCAGCATCAACAACCACTTTCGGCGGCGCCTTCACCGAGAAATCGTATTCGCCGTCGAAGAACACCTGCTCGTACGTTGGCACATCGGAGGACAGAACACGCAAGCGGATCGGGTGGCGGCAGTCCGGCCGAATCACTTCCAACAGCTGGATCGAATGCGTCACCCTGCTCCGGAGCGCGAACAGCAGGCCGCGCATCGACAAAGTCTTCAGATAAAGTCTGACCATACAACGATAATCGCTGACACGATCTTTGACCCTAAGAGTCATTTGAACCCCTCTGACAAATCGCCCGCAACGGCCAGCACTGCGAGCATGCTCACACTATCCCGCGTGACAGGGTATCGGCACCGGCGAACGGGAAAACAACGAACCTTATGGTGTGGATTGGTCCACGCCGGTGGCATGATTCGAAAAAGCCATGGCCACCATCCGGGCGTTATGGTGGCAGGTCCCCGATGGTGGAGCAGACCATCGCCGCTACCGTCCTCGCCGGCGGCGAGCTGCCGTTCACGCTGCGCGCGAACCCGCTCAACGTGACCCCATGCCTGAAAGGCACAGCCGCCGGGGCGGTCACGTTCGCCGCGTCCAAGCCCGACAAGCCTTTTGTGATTAAAAGCGTCGGTGATCGTGATTACCACCACTGCTGGTTCGAACCGCCGTAACACGTCCACAGGTCCAACTGAGTGCCCTCGGTGGTGTTGAACGCGGGATCGTCCAGGCACTTGCCGGACGACGGGTTGACCAGTTCCCCGTTGACGGCCAGCCACTGCTGGTTGGCGCCGCCGTTGCAGGTCCACTCCTCGATCAGGGCGCCGTTGGCCGTGCTCGCGTTCGTGATGTCCAGGCAATTGCCGTTGATGGTGACGGTGCCGTTGCTCTGCATGATCCAGCTCTGCGAGGACGCGTTGCCATTGCAGTCCCACAGCTGGATCTTGGTGCCGTTCGCGCTGGAGCCACCGTTGGCGTCCACGCACTTGGCCGTATCCACGCCCGCCACGATCGGCCCGGTCCGGGTGGCCGAGCCGACGGGCGTGACCGACAGGTTGTCGAACTGGTCGGTCTGGTAGCCGGACGTGCCGAACCCGACCATGCCCGAGGCGTAGCTGGCGTCCGTGACCGTGCCCACCGTGGTCCCGTTGATGGCCGCGGAGATGCTGGAGCCGTTGAACGTCAGCGCCAGGTGCTGCCAGGTCCCGGTGCCGGGCGCGGTGACCGTGCCGCTGGCCAGCGTGGTCAGCCCGCCGCCCTTGCTGTTGCGCACGATGGACCAGGCCCCGGTGTCACTGAGCTGGAGGTAGTAGTCGTTGATGTTGGCCGGGGCGAACGACGCGTCCTGGGCCCCCACCCGGCCGAGAAGCTGCACCGCGCCCGCCGACGACATCAGCGCGTCCGCAGACACGGTGTAGTTGGCCCAGCTCAGGTCGCCGCCGATGGTGTACGGCATGGCGTTGTTGGCCCACACGATGGGCTGGGTGGCCGCCTGCTGCTGCAAGCAGTCCCCGGACCGGCCGCCCGCGCACGGCTCGACCTCGAACGCACCCTGCTGCTGGGACAGGTACGTCGGCTGCTGGCCGACCGTGTCGCTGTCGAAGCTGTCGGAGTAGGGCAGGCTCAGCGTGCTCTGGGCCGGGCTGGCGGCGGTGCCCTTGCCCTGGCCGCTGGTGGTGGTCAGCGTGTAGATGTAGCCGGGCTGCACGGTGAGCGAGTACGTGCCGTTCACCGGGGTGATACTGGCCTGCTGGGCGAACGTGTTGGCCGCGGTGGGCGCGGCCACGTCGGTAGACCACACGTGCACGGCAGAAGTGGACAGCCCACCGGACACGGTTACGTTCACGGTCTGCGCGGCGGTGGCCGTGGTCGTCTCGATGATCGTGGAGTAGTCGGTGCCGTCGGTGGACTTCAGCGAGACGTAGCTGCCGTTGGATTCCGACCCGCCCAGGTAGCCGGACCCGGAGTTCAGGAACTGCCAGCCGGGTGCGGTGAACTGGGTCACCTGGGCGGTGGCCCACAGGCTCTCGCCCACGCTGTAGGCCCCGGACCAGGGCTGGTTGGCCAGGACCAGCCCGTCGGCCTGGAAGGGCAGGTCCGGGTAGATCGCGGCTACCACCGGCCAGTTGATGTACGCGGCCAGACCGCCGGCCACGTAGCCCCGGACGATCCAGCGGATCAGCGCGGGAGCGCCGGAGTTCAGGTCCGCGGAGCCGTGCTCGCTGGCCCACAACGGCTTGCCGGTACCTGCCGCGGCGGTGCGGCCGAACGCGTCCTTGGCCGCGCAACTGTCCGCGCACGGGTAGTGCACGCCGATGACGGAGACCGCGTTGGCGAACGTGGAGTTGTCCGCGATGTCGGTGGCGATGCTCCAGTCCTTGTCCGCCCCGACGATCTGCACGGCCGAGTAGCCATCCGCGTTCAGCGTGGAGCGGAGCTGCTCGTACCAGGAGATGTTGTAGCCGCGCTCGTTCCAGCCGCCCAGGTAGTTGATGGTCAGCCCGTGCGAGGCCGCGCAGCCCAGCCACGCCACCAGGTAGTTGATCATGTCGGTGGACCAGAAGCTCCCGCCGCCGATCCACCCGGGCGCGCCCCAGGCCAGCCCGTACAGCTCGATGTTCGGATTCAAGGCTTTAGCCTGCCCCATCAGCCACCACTCGTAGCCGTTCGAGCAGTTGATCGAGCCCGAGGTGTGCTCGATCGAGGACTCCGAGCCGTCGGTGGAGTTCGTATCCCCGCCGATCTCGACCTTGAGGATCTGCAGGTCAGCGCCGTATCCGGGTTTGAAGAGGTAATCCAGGATCTGCTGCCGCTGAGCGGCGGGGTAGTCGGTGAGCAGGCGGGTGTTGCCGCCACCGCTGAGCGCCCCGACGCCGCCGAACGTCCGCCCGGCGCTGGTGCCGTTGACGATGATCGCGTTCTGCGCGGCGGTCTTGGGCCCCGCGCAGGCGAGGCCGAACGCCGCTCCGAACAGCACGACGACCGCGAGGACCAGGTACCGCGATAAGCCGGCCGGCCGGACTGCGCGCATGACTGACTGCCCTTCCACCCGGTGAGCCGTTACAAAGCGCGGCGGCACGGAAAGCCGTCGCGCGATGCCCAGAAACCGGCCACAGCGCATGGTCGGGTCTGAGGGAAAGATAGCATAGTAAACTAACTTACATTCAGGCACCGGGAACACCACTCGTCAAGGCCAGATTTCTGGTGTCGGGCTTGGTGAGCTGTCAAGTTGGTTTCTACTCAACTGCTTTGCTTCGAACCTGGGATGATCTATCTGGACGGTTCCCTCGCCGGGCCTCAAATTGTGCTCAACGGTAGGGCAGTGACTGTCAAAGCCACGCCGCGACGCGGTTGGCTCCAAACCGAGCATTGACAGCCACCGCGCCACCGCGCAAACCGGCCTCTACCAGCGAGAGAGTGGTGTTGTGTGGTGATGCGCAGTAGCCGATGGAGGCACGTCGAACTGCACTCCCGCGCTCCGTGCCTCTTACTAACCGTGGCCTGTAGGATGCGCGCAGGCAAACCCACGGCGATGGTGCCGCTGTTCCCTATCGAGTGAGCTGTCCAGCTGATACCGCAGTTGATACCGCAGCACTTCCAGACCCGTCCAGCTCCGGCCAACGCGACAAGCGATATCGACGCAGCTAATCCGAAAATAATGGTGACCCGTATGGGGTTTACGCCGCTGGGGTGAGGGTGACGGTGTAGCCGAGGGCCTCCAGTTGGCGAATGTGGTTGCGCTTCTTGGTGTCTGAGTTGACGTGGCGGGTGAAGTGATCAGCGCCGAGATCGGTGAATACGGCCTGTTCGTCGGACAGCAGGTGCCACACGATCACGAGGATCGAGCGACCGACGGCGACGATGGCCCGTTTCTTGCCGCGGCGTTTGGCGATACGGCGGTAACGCTCCCCGAGGAACGAGTCGGTCCTGCCGGCCACGACCGCGGACTCGCCCAGGACGCGGGCGAGGTAGCGGTTGCCGTGTCCGCTGGAGCCGTTGCCCTTGGACTTGCCGGCCGAGGAGCAGATACCGGAGCTGGTAGGACACCCGCGCTCGCGCCCCGAACACCTTGTGCACCTGCATATCGATGCTCTCGTCAAGAGATAGCCGCGGTACCTCGTACTCGTCCTTGTAGGCCATCAGCTTGTATAGATACCGGGCGACAGCCAAGGCGAAGCCTTCATTGCCGGGAACGCGGGCAGCTTCGGCAGCACGAACCATCTCGACGAAGTCTGCGTACCGTCGTGCGTAACTAACATTCTGGTAGGCAATGAGATCTGCGACGCGGCGTCACGCCGGTTCCACGGTGACAACGGTGAGCAGGTAGCGACGATGGATCTGTTTTCCGGCGCCATCGGCGCCTTCAAGAATCCGTCCAGCCACCGAACAGTCGACTTCGCCGATCCTGTCGAAGCCGCGGAGATCGTTCAACTTGCGAACCTGTTGCTGCGCCTCGTGCGCCGCGCCGAAACCCGGATCGCAGCGGGCGGCACCTAGACCGCCGATTTGGGCTTGACGGCCCGCCGCCAGGAGGTATGCACCTGGATCCAGGTCTGGGCGCGACCCGCTCTCGTCGGCCCAGGCAGTCAGCACACAAAAAGCGTAATCAGGCCCAGGCGATCGCGATGAAAGTCAGCCGGCGCGATGATCGCGGGGCTGCTGCTGTCGTCGGGCCGGCCCGGCGCGCCTGGGAGGTGCTCGGAGGTCGCCCCGCTCGAACAGATCAGCTAGCCCATGCCCGCGAATTGGCCCATCAGATCAGCGACGCGCTTGGGCGCCCTCACCGGCTGGTCCGAGTGCTCGACGACAACGAACTCGACGAACTCGAATACCGTGGTAGGTGCCAGGCGCACACTAAAAAAAACAAAAGACGACCAGGAGAGCGCATATGACCGCCAGCGGCGATGATCAACCAACCGGAGAACGCTCGCGGCTCGTGCGGACACCGGTGGTCACCGGCATGCTGGCGGCCACCGCTGTCGTAGTGTTGGCCGTGTTCCTATCTGGATGTCGAGGTCCGTCCGGAGGTCCGGGTCCTTACAGCGTCACCGCCACCGTGCCCGTCGGCAAGGGCCCGCAAGGGGTGGCGGCGGATCCGGACACCCACACCGTCTACGTCACCAACGCCAACGGCGACACGGTGTCGGTGATCGACGGCTCGACGCGCACCGTGAGGGCCACCGTGCCCGTCGGCAAGGGCCCGTGGGGGGTGGCGGTGGATCCGGGCCCCCACACCGTCTACGTCACCAACAACGGCGACAACACGGTGTCGGTGATTGACGGCTCGACGCGCACGGTGACCGCCACCGTGCCCGTCGGCAAGGACCCGGGCGGGGTGGCGGTGGACCCGGGCCCCCACGCCGTCTACGTCACCAACAACGGCGACAACACGGTGTCGGTGATCGACGGCTCGACGCGCACCGTGACCGCCACCGTGCCCGTCGGCAAGGGCCCGTGGGGGGTGGCGGTGGACCCGGGCCCCCACACCGTCTACGTCACCAACGTCAACGGCGACAACACGGTGTCGGTGATTGACGGCTCGACGCGCACCGTGACCGCCACCGTGCCCGTCGGCAAGGAGCCGGGCGCGGTGGACCCGGGCCCCCACACCGTCTACGTCAGCAACAACGGCGACTACACGGTGTCGGTGATCGACGGCTCGACGCGCACCGTGACCGCCACCGTGCCCGTCGGCAAGGGCCCGTGGGGGGTGGCGGTGGACCCGGGCCCCCACACCGTCTA
>NZ_DATFZD010000002.1:0-4554 GCF_035314665.1 Mycobacterium sp.
ACCAAGACGGGCGCATTCGACTGCGCTGGGCCGGTGTCCTCATGGATGACAGCCACCGGACAGTGCGCGTGATGTACCAACGCGTTGCTGACCGAGCCCAGCAGGGCGCTGCTGAACGCACCCTGTCCTTGGCGCCCCACCACAATCATCTGCGCCTCCTTGGTCAGATCGACCAGGGTGGGCACCACCTGAGAGAACACCACGTCGGGGTTGATGCGCAGGGGTCGGTGGTCGGCGGTGCTGCGTTCGGCGACCCGGGCAGCATCAGCCACCACCCCATTGGCTTCCGCTTCCTGCCATTCGACGAACCCTTCGGGCGGAGGGGCCGCCGCGAACTCCCAGGCCGACCAGCCACCGACCAGTGGGCTTGCCACATGCACCACCGTCAACGGCACATTCCGCATCGCCGCCTCTTGCGCGGCCCACCGCACAGCAGCGTCCGAATTGGCAGAACCGTCGACGCCGACGAGTATTCCCCGTTGAACAACATGCTCAGGCATCTCACCGTCTCCTCGGAATCGCTGCAGAGAACAAGTCGCGCGGCAGGCAATATGACCCCGAGCACCCGATGCGCCCGACTCACCTCTGACCCTAGAAGCCCGATCGCGGCTGATCAGGTGCCATTTGTCCCCACCGGCATGTCCATTGGTCCTAATAGAGGCCCGCATCTGGGGTGCTTGCGGAGGTCGAGGGAATCGGTTGTCACTAGCGACTCATCTGCTGCGCCAGATCGTGTCACCCCGAACAATGACGGGTCACCATCAAGCAATCGACAATGGCGCTGGCGCAGTGCCGCCTCGTGTCCCGATTGAGGAGTCGTAATGGCAGACAAGGATTTGGGCGAGCAGTTCGACAACGTCTCAGAGAGGGCTAAAGCCGCTGCCGAGAAGGTGAAGGCCGGCGGCGCGCGTACGCGGGAGCAACTCGAGGCCGATGCCGCCGCCGCACGCGATAAGGCGAGCGAAGCGGCCGGTCGCTTGAAAGAGAAGGCCGCGGAAGCGCACGAGAAGAAGTCCTCTCGTTAGCAATAGATCCAGAAAAATGGCATGAGCACGCGACCAAAGTCCGCAAGAGCATGAAGCACAAGAAAGAGGACCGCCACGCGAAGAAGCCGCGAGGGACGCCGACATGGCGGAAGCCTTCGCGCTCGATGCCATCGCTTTCGCTGGAATCGTGATCGAGGATGCGGCAGCCGCGTCACTCGATGCGATGCACTTGCATGCGGCAGCACAGGCCAGTGCAGCAAAGGTCGGTTCCTGATCCCCATCTGGCCCATAGAATTCGACGCCGGCCACTGACGCCGCGGCTACCACCGGTGCCCTGCTGCCGCGGCGGGCTGCCGCCCGCGGGGTGGTATCCGGATCCGGCAGGCTCGGGTGGCTCGGTTACTGGGACGGCACGAAGTGGACCGTGATGTCGGTGGTGATTGGCGATTGCGGGCCCACGAGCACCCAGTCTTCCTGGCCGTCACGGTGTTGATCGGGTTGTGCCTGTTGGTGGCCTTCTGGAAGTTCCTCGTGGGCATCGTCTTATCGCAGGCGCCATCCTCGGCATCACACTGGCCGCGATGTTCGGCGCACAACGCCGGAGCATCCGCGCCGACGGTGAACAGCAGCGGAAGGTCGAGCTGGCGGCGCACGCCCACCACGAACACCCCTCTGGACGAACGGCGACTCCCGCGGTTCTGCGGTCAGTACCCTCCGGCATCGTGACGAGTCACGAGTTCATCCCCGCTTCTGGCCAATGACACGCGGGATTGGCTTCCGTGTGAGGCGCCTCTCCGCTGTACCGTCGCCGCAGAGTCGGGTCGCTGTGGCGGCCGCGGGCCATCGGTGGTGTCAAGTTCGTCAGCGAGGGTGAAGTAGTTTTCTTCCTCCTGCACAAAGTGCAGTCGCAGCACCGCGTAAAGGCCGCAGAGGCACGCCAGCAGGTCGTCGATCTGGTCGGGCTGGACCGCCCCGGAGCTCTGCGACAGCGCCAGATGGGCGCCGATCCGGTCAGTCAGCCGCTGGATCTCGGCGTGGGTGCGGCTCATGGTAGCGGTGGCTTCACCGCTACCGAGCGGCCTGCCCAGCGCCGGGTAGAGCTGGGTGTCTTCCGCCTTTTCGTGCGGCAGGATCTGCTCGGTGAGAAACCTGTGCGCCCGCGCCACCGCCTCCAGCGCCGCAGGATCGTTCCCGGCCACCAGACGGTCGGCCGCCTCCCGCAGCAGTCCCAGGGTGTCGCGCAGCTGGTCATGTTCCGTCGCGAAGCGGCGCAGCATGTCTTGGGTCTCGTCGGGCAGCTCCACTTCGGTGGCCGGGTTGCCCCGCAAGGCGCGCAGCGCGTTGAGGATCACCGCGATGTCGATACCCTCCTGCAGCAGCGCGCCGGCAGCCGGCGGCAGCCAGCCCAGCGCGGCGATCACCATCGCCACAAGCGACATGCTCATGCCGACGACGGCGCTTTGCACGGCGATATGTCGCGACCAGCGGGCGATATCCATCGCGTCGGCCAGCCGGCCTAAATGATCGGTGGTCAACACGATGTCGGCGGCTTCCGAAGACGCGGTCGCGCCCCGCGCGCCCATCGCGACTCCGACCGTGGCCGCCGCCAATGCCGGCGCGTCGTTGACGCCGTCGCCCACCATGACGGTGACCGCGCGATCGCGCTCGGCGCGCACTGCGGCGACCTTGTCGGCCGGGCTTTGTTCGGCGTACACCTCGTCCAACCCCAGCACGTTGGCGACTTCGCGGGCCGGCTCGGCACGGTCGCCGGTGAGCATGACCAGCCGGTTCAGTCCGGCCGACCGCAGCCGGCGCATCGTCCGAGGAGCGCTGCGGCGCAACGGATCCCGCAACAACACTGCACCGATGGGCTCCCCGTCGACACACACCCAAGCGACCGCTGCGGTGTCCAGCCACGCCCGATTGACCGCCGCGCGTGCCCATGGGGCACTGGTCTGACCGTTGGCGAGCTTGCAGACCTCGACGTGGTGGTTGTCGACCATGGCGGTGACGCCGCGCCCGGGTTGTTCGACCACGTTGGTCGGCAAAGACAGTTGCAGACCGCGGGTGAGAGCTTCGGTGACGATGGCCTCGGCCAGCACGTGCGGCGACATCTGATCCACCGACGCGGCCAGCTGCAGCACCTCATCAGAGTCACGCCGCGGCGCGGTCACAACGTCCACGACGACCGGGCGTCCCATCGTCAACGTGCCCGTCTTGTCCATCACCAGCGTCGTTGCCTGCCCAAGCGTTTCCAACGCGCCGCCGCTGCGGATCAGCACCCCGTGGCGCGATGCCCGCGACAATCCGGACACGATGGCCACCGGCGCCGCCAGCAGTAGCGGACACGGAGTCGCCACCACCAACACCGCGACAGCCCGCACCGCCGAGCCGCTAGCCAGCCAGGCAGCACCCGCGACCAACAGCGTGAGCGGCACAAACCACGCCGCGTAGCGGTCGGCCAGCCGCACAGTCGGCGCGTTTTCGGCGGCGGCTTCGGACGCCAACCGCACGATGCCTGCGTACGTGCTGTGCTCTGCGGTGGCGCTCGCGCGCAATTCAAACGCGTTGCCCGCGTTCACCACACCGCTACGCACCGGCTCGCCCACGGCGCGTTCCACCTGCAGCGGTTCACCGGTCAACGCCGACTCGTCGAGCACCGCCACTGTGTCAAGGACGCGCCCATCCACCGGAACGACCTCGCCCGGGCCGACGACGAGCACGTCATCCACTGCCACCTCGTTCAGCGGGATCACGCGCACCTCGGAGCCGACGCGCCGCCGCGCAAACCGCGGTGCCCGCTGGAGCAGCGCACGCAAGTCGTGGGAGGCGCGCCGCTCGGCCGCCGCCTCGAGCGCGCGCCCCCCGGCCAGCATCACCGCGACTAACGCGCCCGCGAGGTACTCGTGGACAACCAAGGTGCCCACCAGCGACAACACCGCGATCAGGTCCACCCCGAGCCGCCCTTTGCGCAAGGCCGCCAGCAGCCACACTGTCGCGGGCACCAGGGCGGCGACCGTGCCCACGATCCAGCACCAGTCCGCCACCGTGCGCCATCCCGCCAGCCACGCGATCCCGCCGCTTACCAACGCAGCGACCGTCACCATCACCAGAGCGGGCTCGACCAGCCGCCGTAACCGGATCATCCAGCGGCGGCCCGCTAATTCCATCCTCTCCACTGCAACACTCCGACCTTGCGGGCGCTCAACCTGGGCCGGGCCAACCGGCGGGGTTGTTTTCCCAGTCGAACAGCCGCAGTTGCCGGCGCACAGCGCCGCAAGACCTTCAAACGCGAGGCCAGAAGACCTAACCCGCCCGCGTGAGTTGCAGCACAATTGACCGGAAGTAGCGTCGTGCCTTCCCAGCACAGCGCTCACTCGCCAAGGGCGGCACGGGGTGTGCATCGCATCGGCTACGAGCCGACGCCCTGGGATTGGACCCCCTGGAGGCACGCCAAGGGAGGTCGCTTCGACGGCAGGTGCGACGACCCCGAAGGCAACTGGCGAGCCTCTACGTCGGCGAATGCGCGTTAGCCTGCTACCTCGAAGCGCTGGCCCCATTTCGGCCC
>NZ_DATFZD010000003.1:0-5248 GCF_035314665.1 Mycobacterium sp.
CAGCTGAAAGACATCACGGTAGTTCACAGGAGTTATCTGTAACTGTGGGCAGATTGTGGGCACGGTGTGGGCACCACTGATCGGGCGGCTTTGGCCACCGGTCGGCATGGTTGGCGCGACCACCACCGCCGTGTCATCCGCGTTTCCCACGCACCCACTGAATAGTGCCGACACTCTTGGTCCGGACGCTGACGAAGCCGTGGTCCTCCAGGATGTCGCCGAGTTCGTCTTCGCCGAACACATGGGCCCCGGTGTGGGGCAGATTTTCCCAAAACCTGGCAGCAGCTCCCCCGACGGTGGGCACCATCACAGCCAGTCGTCCCTCTGGGCGCAGCACCCGCGCCATCTCTGCCAGCGCCGCCACTGGGTCGGGTATCAATTGCAGCACGGCGATCGAAACGATCGCGTCGACGGTCTGGTCACGCAGGGGAAGCCGTTGCGCATCTGCGCGCAAGAAGCCGATCTGCGGTGCCGCGTGGGCCTTGACCGCGCGGGCGAGCATCGGCTTAGAAACGTCGACGCCCAACGCCAATCCGTCCGGGCCCACGGCGCGGGCCAGCGACGCGGTGACACTCCCGGGACCGCAGCCGACGTCCAGCGCGGTCGCGCGCGGCGCGATGTTCAACCACTCGGTCGGCTCCTGCCATGCGGTGAACAGCCTGCGCGATAGGGCTTGGGCGTTGTCATAGAGCAGCGACCCGACCCGCGAGGCCCACACCGACTGGATCGCCCCCGTGTTTCGAGGCAGTGCGGTGTCCCCGCCCGCTCCGGTGCCCAGTAGATCGAGATAGCCCTCGCTGACATCTGGACTCGTCGGTGGATTGGCGAGCAGTTCCATTGCCTTGTGCAAGGCGGGCGACAACGTGGCGTCCACATCGGCCATGCGCACTCCTGAGAGCAAAGTCGAAGCTGTAAAGCAATTAACGAGCCGGGAGCTACAAGGCACACCACGGTTGGGTCATCCGACGACTCTAGACGGCGCCTCTCTCTAATAGAGCCCGAACGGCTTCGGCGACCGCTTGCAGTCGACGCCTGGCGCCTCTCAAGCCCGTGAGGCTTTGACACAGACCGTGCGCGGCGGGGTGGCCACCGGAGTCGTTCGCCAAGCTGCGCTGTAGACACCACGTCGAACAGGGCGTGCGGTGCCGGGCCCGGCCGGGTACGAGGTGGACGGTTGGGATCAGCTGGACTTCAAGTCCTCCCGAAGATCAGCGCGCTACGGCGCGTCGGGACTGTCACCGCGATCTCCTGCAGCAGATTGCTGCTCGTGGTTCGAGCCCGCCCGCACGGTCAACACCTTGAGATAACGCGAGCTTCGAGCTCTGTGAAAGACCGGAGCCGTGCGGGTTGCTGGGATCGCGAACGGCTCAATCGGAGGATAGGCCATAGAGCCTTGCTATTAGGGCGCCGCGCGTTCCCGTTCAGGGTCTCGCAACCTCGTCAAGGATAGTCCATTTTGTGGAGGTGAAGATGACCGCACGACAGTCGGTGACCTGCGGAATCGATTGGGCGGAAAGGCATCACGACGTCGCCTTGGTCGACGAGCACGGCCAGCTGGTGGCCCAGCGCCGGATCAGCGACAACGCCGAGGGTTTCGCCATGCTAACCGAGCTACTGGCCGACGCCGGAGACAACGAGGACAACCCGATCCCGATAGCCATCGAAACGCCTCGGGGACTGCTTGTGGCCGCCCTGCGCGCAACGGGTCGAGGGGTTTATGCCATCAACCCGATGGCAGTGGCCCGCTACCGCGAACGCTGGACAGTCGCCCGCTCCAAAAGCGACCACGCCGACGCGATGGTGCTGGCCAACATCCTGCGCACCGACCGCCACGCGCACCATCCCCTGCCCGCCGACAGCGAACTCGCCCAAGCAATCGCGGTGCTCGCCCGCGCCCACCAGGACGCCACCTGGCGGCGCACCAAGGCCGTGCAGGAACTCCGCGCCCACCTGCGCGAGTACTACCCCGGATTCCTCGAGGCCTTCACAGCAGCGGGCGTGACCAACCTCGCCAGCGCGGACGCCCGAGCGCTACTGGCCATCGCGCCGACACCAGCCGCCGGCGTGAAGCTCACTCGAGCCAGGATCGCCGCTGCGTTGCGCCGCGGCGGCCGCCAGCGCAACATCGACCGGCTGGCTGACCAACTGCGGCAGGCATTGCGACAACCGCAGCTGCGCCAACTCGAACTGGTGGAGCACGCGATGGGTGTGCAGACACTGAGCTTGCTCGCGGTCCTCAATGCCGCCTGCGCGGGGATGGACCAGCTCGCCGAGGCGATCAGCGAGTCCTTCCCCAAGCACCCCGACTACGCGGTGATCACCAGCTTCCCCGGCCTGGCCGAAGTCAGCGGCGCCCGGGTGCTTGCCGAGATCGGTGATGACCGATCCCGTTTCGCCGACGCCCGCGCGCTCAAGGCCTACGCCGGCTCGGCCCCCGTCACCCGCGCATCTGGGCGCAGCCACGCCGTCACCCACCGCAGGATCAAGAATGATCGCCTCGCCGCGGTCGGCTACACCTGGGCCTTCATGGCCCTCACCAACGCGCCAGCGGCCCGAGCCCACTACCAACGCCGCCGCGCCCGCGGCGACCGTCACCCAGCCGCACTCCGGCACCTGTTCAATCGGATGCTCGGTCAGCTGCACCACTGCCTGCAGACCAGCCAGCTCTACAACGAGCAACTCGCCTTCACCCCGCCGATACCAGCCGCTGCTTGACCTCCATCCCCTATCGGAGGTCTGTGTCAAGACTCTTGGTCGCCGGTTGTATGGTGGCGGTTGGCTGGCCCGGTGAGTGACTGGTCCGAAGTGCCGGCAAAGGGGTGTGAGCCGGCCGCGCTGGACACTTGAGCCGCCCCCACGTGTCCCGCCGGGCCTGCCCCTACCAGGGTCGTGGCGTCATGTACCAGTTGGCGATAGACGCTGGCCGACAGATGTCTTTTGAGGCAGCGCAACGCTTCTCGGTGGCTTTTGCCGGCTGATCTTTTCCGCTGGTAGTAGGCCCGCCCGGGGGTGTCGCGGGAGATCTGGGTGATCGCCATGGTGTGTAGGCAGCAGTTGAGCTGGCGGTCCCCGGCGCGAGAGAGGCGATGGCGGATGACATCGCCGGATGAGGTGTCGATTGGGGCGGTGCCGGTGTAGGAGGCGAACGCTGCCTCCGATCGGAAGCGATGAACCGAGCCGACGCGGGCCAGGATCTTGGCCGCGGTCAGGGTGCCGATTCCGCAGAGCTGGGTCAGGGTGCTGCCCGATGCGCTGAGGGCAGTCTCGATGTCGGCGGCAGCTTTGGTGATGCGGCGGTCGAGGTGGCGAATCTCGACGATCAGGTCCACCGCCAGCCCGCGCAGCGCCTTGGCCGCGGGGTCGCTTGGCCGTACTTGACGCAGGAGGTCGGCGGCTCGATTGGCGGTCAGGTTACGCGCTGCACCCGCGGGTGTGAGCTGGGTGAGCAGCACGTGCAGCCGGTTGATGGTTTGGGTGCGGATCTTGACCAGGTCGTCACGATGCTCCACCAGCGCACGCAGCGCGGTCATGGCCGCGTCGGTTCTGGCGGTGTTCAGCCGGGTCGCTGTCAACGCGGCGATACCGACCGACACCGCATCGGCCTGATCGGTTCTGCGTCCATGACCCGTAGACAGCACCCGCACTCGCGCGGCGAGTTTGGCAGGAACATCGACCACCTCGATGCCATCACGGACCAACCGGTTGCTCAGTGGGGCGCCCAGACCGGCGGCGCCTTCAATAGCCCACCGGCTGTTGGTCCAGCGTTGAGCGAATCGGCGCAGCTCGCGGTAGCCCTCCCGGCTGACAGGGACCCGGATGATCTCCAGCGGTTGCAACGAGGCATCGACCGCGGCGGCGGTCCACGAGGCCTTGTGCGGATCGACCGCGATCATCACCGGGTCTTTCGCTGTTGCGGGCAATGTGTTGTCCTCCCTAACTCGATATGCGCTTTGAGAAGCGGGGAGGGCACACCAACTTTCGGCTTTGCAGGCCTCTCTTCAGCCACTCCCGGCCAACGGCGCCGACCCGGGACGCAAGCCGTCTAAGAGCCAACCCCGCAGGGCGACAGGTATGACGCGGGCGAACCCGGACCGGCACCTAGGACATCGTGGCTGCAGACCCCGACGACCTAACCGAAATTGAACAAGTTGGTATGGAGGCTGACTGAGGCCGAAGGTCCTCCGTCGGCGAACAGGCCCGAGAAGCTGAAGACGCCTTCTTCTGGGTGACCCACTACGAGCGAGGCTTCCGGGACATGGCGATGTCGGGTTAGACCGACCGGCATCCAACTCAGTGCCGTCCGCCCGCATGCGCGAGAGCCCATCGCGTGATGGCCTAACCAGGCCGCCAGCAAGCCTGCGGGGCGATAACGGCGAGCCGCAGCACCTAGTCGTTGGTGCCGCGGTGTGCGGCCCGTTCCTGTGCCCGCTCGTCCGCTGCTTCCTGCTCCTCGGGTGTCACCACAATGGCGTCAGGGCCGGGAACCACCGTCGCCACATGGCCGGTGGCGAGCCACCGCACCACGTAGGGTGGCGAGCCGTCCGCCGAGTGCACCTCCGTAATAAGCCCCCGCTGGTCCGAGCGCTCGGTTGTCGTGCCCTTGATCACCAACCAGTCGCCTACGTTGGCTTTCATCGCCGACTCCTTCCTCCACTCCTGTTCCGATTCTGCGCGCCTCCCAGCGCCGGCGGTACCCCCGCCCGAGAGCATCTCGCCTCATAACCCGAGGGCTCCGCCCACCCAGGTGCGATGTAACGGTGAAGCCCTGCCGGGCGCGCTGCAGCCTGGCGACCTCGCGGTGTAGGACGGTTATGTCGCGATGGTGGTTGGCAACGACATCATGATCGAAGCGAATTATTAATAGGGGTGCAGACTTGCCGCTCTCATGGCATCGCCTCGGCCCAGCGTCCCATTGCGCGCGCAGGTGGGCCCGCTCCGCATCGCCCCTTGGGGCCCTTTGGATGGTCGGCCGGAGCCTGCACCGCCTATGCACCACCATACGACACCTGGCCCGCTGGTCCGGCAGCCACACGAACAGCGACACACCGGTCGGCATGCCATTCAGTTCGGTGGAGTACTCGTTGCGGCACTTGAGCTATTTGCTTAGCCAGCGGAATGTCCTCTGCCTCAACAGGAATCATCTGTTCCGTTCGATCCGTTTGCGCTTTGCACACAACGCATTGCCGACCCAACGTAACCTTCCGAATTGGCTTGTCAGGGAACAACTTATGGAAGCAATCAAAGCAAA
>NZ_DATFZD010000004.1:0-44488 GCF_035314665.1 Mycobacterium sp.
ATCGAGAAGATCCTCGCCGTCGACGAGGCGTTGGAGCCGACGCTGCCGATCGCCGGCACCACCGGTTACGACGCGCTTCGGGAGATCGGCGGACTGTTCATCGATCCGACCGGGGAACCCGCTCTCACAGCGCTTTACGAGTCGACCGGTGTCGACTACCGGGCCACACCCGCGCTGCTACGCGATCTCAAGGCGACCGTGGCCACCGGCACGCTGGGCAGCGAAATGGCCCGGCTCCGACGGACCGTCGCTGCCACCACCGGGACCGACCACCCGCAACTTCCTGACGCGGTGGCCGCGTTGCTCGGTCACATCGACGTTTACCGCAGCGACTACCGGGGGCTGGCGGCCATGATGCCGACTGCGTTGGCCGAAACCGATTCTGCCGCACCGGATTTGCGCGCACCGCTGCGAGTGCTCGCCGCCGCACTTGCCGCCGGCGGCGAACCGGACACCCGGTTGCAGCAACTATGCGGCGCGGTGACCGCCAAATCCGTTGAGGACTGCCTGTTTTATCGCGACGCGAGGCTGGTCTCGCTCAACGAAGTCGGGGGCGAGCCGCAGCGCTTCGGTGTCGGCACCGCAGAGTTCCACCTGGCCGCCGCCACCCGCGCTCGGCTGTGGCCACAGGCGATGACGACGTTGACCACCCACGACACCAAACGCGGAGAGGATGTCCGCGCTCGCATCGGGGTGCTGTCGCAGGTGCCGTCGCTGTGGACCGAATTCGTCGCGCGCTGGGAAAGCCTGGCCCCCTCGCCCGACAGTGCGACCGGGCTGTTCCTGTGGCAGAACATCTTCGGTGTCTGGCCGCCGACCGGCGAAGTCACCGACGAACTGCGGGACCGGCTGCACGGCTACACCGAAAAAGCGATCCGCGAAGCCGCATCGCATACCACCTGGAACGAACCGGACACCGAGTTCGAGTCTGCGGTGCATCGCTGGCTGGACTCGGTGCTGGACGGACCGGTGGCCGCACAGCTGACCGAGCTTGTCAGCCAGCTCGAACCGCACGCCGAGAACGACGCACTGGGCCAGAAGCTGCTGGCGCTGACCGTGCCCGGCGTACCCGACATCTACCAGGGCACCGAGCTGTGGGACGACAGCCTGGTCGACCCGGACAACCGTCGCCCAGTGGACTACACCGTCCGGCGGGATGCACTGAAGTCGCTGCAGCACATCAAGATCCGTGTTGTCACAGCGGCTTTGCACCTACGCCGCGCCCGTCCGGACAGCTTCCTGCGGGGTGGCTACCGCCCGGTGCTCGCCACCGGAACGGCCGCCGACCACGTGCTTGCGTTCCGGCGCGGCGAGGACGTGTTGGTCGCGGTCACCCGCTGGACGGTGCACCTGGAACAGACCGGCTGGGGTGACACCGTGGTAGAGCTGCCCGACGGCTCGTGGACCGACGCGCTGACCGGCGCGACAGTCACGGGGACGGTGCCCGCCGCCGAGCTGTTCACCGAGTTGCCGGTCGCGCTGTTGGAGCGTAGCGATGGCTGAATTCGCTGTGTGGGCGCCCAAACCCGAGCAGGTCCGCCTGGACGTTGACGGCGAGGTGTGTCGGATGACGCGGGGCGACGACGGCTGGTGGTGGGCCACCGTCGACGCGACACCGACCGCCCGCTACGGGTATCTCCTCGACGACGATCCGAAGGTGCTGCCCGACCCGCGATCACCCCGTCAACCCGACGGCGTGCACGGTTGCTCGCAGTTGTGGCAGCCGGCGGCGCAGGCATGGACGGACGGCGGCTGGACCGGCCGTTCGGTGCAGGGCGCGATGATCTACGAACTGCACATCGGCACCTTCACACCGGCAGGCACCTTCGATTCCGCAATCGAAAAGCTCGACCATCTGGTGGATCTCGGGGTCGATTTCGTCGAGGTGATGCCAGTCAACGCGTTCTCCGGCACGCACGGCTGGGGATACGACGGCGTGCTGTGGTACGCGGTGCACGAACCCTACGGCGGCCCCGACGGACTAATCCGGTTCGTCGACGCGTGTCATCGCCGCGGCCTGGGTGTGCTGATCGACGCGGTGTTCAACCACCTCGGCCCGTCGGGCAACTACCTGCCCCGGTTCGGCCCGTACCTGTCGTCCGCGAGTAACCCCTGGGGAGAAGGCATCAACATCGCCGACGCCGACTCCGACGAAGTACGTCGCTACATCATCGACTGCGCGCTGCGCTGGATGCGTGATTTTCACGCCGACGGGCTGCGCCTGGATGCCGTGCACGCACTGGTGGACACCACCGCGATCCACATCCTGGAAGAGCTCGCGGGCGAAACCGAGGCGCTCGCCGGGCAACTCGACCGTCCGCTGTCGTTGATCGCCGAGAGCGACATGAACGACCCCCGGATGATCACCCGCGCTCGCAGCGGCGGCTACGGGATGACCGCGCAGTGGGATGACGACATCCACCACGCCATCCACACCGCAGTGTCCGGGGAGCGCCAAGGCTACTACGCCGACTTCGGTTCGCTGGCCACGCTGGCAAAGACGTTGCGCAACGGCTTCTTCCACGCAGGCACATATTCGTCATTTCGAAAGAGGCGGCACGGACGGCCCTTGAACACAGCGGAGGGCTCAGGGATTCCGGCCACCCGGCTGCTGGCCTACACCTGCACGCATGACCAAGTCGGTAACCGTGCACTCGGAGATCGCCCGTCACAGAACCTGACCTATGGTCAGCTGGCGGTCAAGGCCGCACTGGTGCTCGGGTCGCCCTACACCGCAATGCTTTTCATGGGCGAGGAGTGGGGCGCGTCGACGCCGTTTCAATTCTTCAGCTCGCATCCGGAGCCGGAGTTGGCGCGGGCCACCGCCGAGGGACGCAAGAAGGAGTTCGCCGACCACGGCTGGGACGCCGACGAAATTCCCGACCCCCAGGATCCGCAGACCTTCCAACGCTCGAAACTGGACTGGGCCGAGGCCGACGTCGGTGACCACGCGCGACTGCGACGCCTCTATCACGACCTGATCGCATTGCGGCGCAGTGAAACTGACCTGGCCGACCCGTGGCTGGACCACATGGCGATCGACTACGACGAAGACTGGCACTGGCTCGTCATGCGCCGTGGCCGATTGGCGGTCGCCTGCAATCTGGGCGCCGAGGCAGTTGATGTTCCGGTCACCGGCGAGGTGGTGTTGTGCTCCGAGCTGCCCAACGCCACTGCCACCAGCACAGAACTGCGGCCGTATTCGTTCGCGATCCTGCGGTCTGTGGATAGCTGACTACCCGCGGCGTCGGCGACCGCCGATGATGCCCGGATGAGTCATCGCGACCTGTTGCCGATTCCGCCCATCGAGACCGCCAGCGATCCGATTCACTGTGCTGCCGATCTGCGCCAGCGGTGGCGGGCGCTGATGGGGCCGCTGGGATTTGACGAACGGCTGCTGTGGTTCGGCCTCATCGGGCCGGATCGTTGCTTTGCCAGGAAGCTGAGCCGCGTGCCGGTGCTCCCGCGGCCACAGGGCCGAATCTTGTGGAACCTGATGTCGGCGCTGCGCACGCTGCTCGACGACCTGGAACCGCGAAATACGGTGGCACTGCTGCTCACCCGGCCCGGGCGCGGCCCCGTCACTCCAACCGACCGGGTGTGGTCGAAAACGTTGACGGACATGGCCGAAAGGTTCGCGGTCCCGTTGGAACCGATCTTTCGCGCCAACGACGAATCGCTCGAACTGGTCGACGCGGCCAACTTTGGCAATTCCCGGCGCTGAACGGCGTCGCTGGCAACACCGATTTGCCGCGACTCCTCGGCGTAAAAAGCGGACGCCGAGGAGCCACGGGCAGGACGCGCTCATGCGACGATGGCGACCACTTCCACAACTGCCCCGACGACTTGGCCTGCTGCTTTGATCCCGGAAATGACGGAATTGACTGCGGCTTGCATGTCCCAGTTCACATGGGCGCTCCACTGCCAGTGCCAACCAGCAGCGAGCTTCGACCAGTTTTGCTTGATGGCCGGACTGACCTGGGATTTATTCCAGTTGAAGTCGCGAGAACCCGACTCGAACGTGCCATGCACCTTGCCGCTGGCGGTAAACGTGTAGGCGTTGCCACCCGAGTCGACGACCACCCAGGCGAATTCCACCTTGTAACTCGGCGCACCCGATACGTGGAAATGACCGCTGAATTGGCAGGTACCGTCGGAATGAAGCGTTAGCGAAGCAAAGCCTCCGACGGGTACACCGTTGTGGAACGTTATGGAGTTCGTGTTGAACGGTCCGATTGTGGTCGGAAGGGGGGCGGCTGTCGGCGCATGCAAAGCTTTTTTGAGATCAACTAGCTTCGCAATATGTGGGTGAGCGTCTTGAACTTCTCGCAGGCTCTTGAGCTGCGTTACTTCCGCCGAGCCGCCCGCACTGGCCGTGACAGCCAGTTGTGCCGCCGAGCGACGAGTGAGGTGATCTACCCGGGCCTCGCCGTCATGCTGACCGGATTTTGGCGTCGCGAGTTTCTGTGACATTTCTGTCGCCTCTCTTGCCTTTAGATACAACTCGGGCGATGGATTCCCGAGTGTGCCGGTGCTTCCGGCATCTCGAATGGTGAAGGCCTGGCGATCGATACGGCAGAGTAGTGCACTACTCGAATGAAAGAATCCGCATGACGTTAGGCACGGATAAGTGTCGGCTGCACCAGCGGGGACGGCGCATGGCGTCGCTGCAGCCGAAGCTTTCTCACACGCATCGGTGGGCTGGCACCGACAATCCTGGAGGTCTTCGGTACCAACGGGCCGCATCGGCTGGGGCGCTGAGCGGCCTTCTTGAGCCGATTACTCGTAATCTCCAAGCGTCAGCCTGCCGTTCGCCTGCCAGGCGTGCCGACTACGTGGTGGCCGGCATCGTCAATTCGAGTAGTTGGCTACGCGTGTCAACCCGTTGACCCAAGGGCATAGTGCTACTGAACACGCGCGCTGCGACACCCGCCGACCACCGAGAAAGGATGCCACCATGCCAGTCACCCGTGCCACCAGTGAGCTCATTGCAGTCAACGCATTCCGGGGGGATGCCAAGACCCTCCTCGCCTTCGATCTGAGCACACCCGCGGCACGGGATCAGCTGGCAGGTTTCACCATCGAAGTCCGGCCCCCGAGTGCCACCTCCTACTACGTCGAGAACAACCTGCGCCTGGGACCGTCACAGGGCCACGCTCAAGTTGCCGGCGAGTCGCCGTTTTCGAGCGTCAATGCTCCGATCCACAAGTTCCGATGGGTGCACGTGCCGGGACTGGTGCACCAGGACGGGTCGCCGACCGTCGGTACCTACACCTACGTGGTGACGCCGCGCTATTTCGACGACGCTAAAACGCTGCAGGCGTTGGACACGTCGACCAGCGTCACAGTTGACGTGGAGGTCGCCCCGTTCCAAAAGGGCTCTCTCACCGTGGGCTTCACTCGTGGTTACGTCCAATCTCAGGCCTTCGTAAGGCATTTCGGGCCCAGCATGCATATCCGGCCCGACGGCGATGACTTGATCTATGACACCGGAGCGGTTGCGGGCAGCAACGGTAGCGGCCAGACCTACAGCTACAACGACGAATACCAATGGCTCGGATTTACTGCCCGCCAACAGATCCTGGATGTCCTCGCAGAAGTTCAAGCCGACCCGACACTGTCGCTGGATATGTTCGCTTATGACCTCAACGAACCCGAGGTGTGCTCGTCATTGCTCAAACTGGGGGCTTCCGGACAGATCCGGATCATCCTCGACAACGCGGCGCTACACCACAACGCCGCGAAGCCCACCCCGGAGGACAACTTCGCCGACGAGTTCACGGCGCAGGCCGCGGATGCGCTCAAACGCGGCAAGTTCGGCCGCTACGCCCACGACAAAATCCTCATCGTGTCCGACAAAGATGGCCCGCGTACCGTCCTGACCGGCTCGACGAACTTCTCAGTGACCGGGCTCTACGTCAACGCCAATCACGTACTGACCTTTGACGATCGCGAGGTTGCCACCACCTACTCGAATGTGTTCAACGAGGCATGGTCTGATGACGTTAAAGCCGCTAAGTTCGCCGCCTCGACGTGGGCTGGCCAGACGTTCAACTTTGGCGGAGCAGCGAGTTCCACGCCGCCAACGTCGATCACTTTTTCTCCGCATCCTCAAGACGTCGCTGCGCAGATTCTCGGCGATCTTGTCAGCAGAATCCAAGCCGAGGCCGCAGTCGCGGCACCGCAGCATGGCTCGGTGTTCTTTGCGGTGATGGAGCTCAGCGGAGCCGGTGAGAACCCGGTGTATGACGCGCTCAACGACATCCACAGCAACACAGCCGTGTTCAGCTACGGAATCTCTGACGCCCCCAAAAGCGTGTCGCTATACCTACCGGGCAACAACACCGGCATCCTGGTCAGCGGACGCCCCGGCAAGGAGCTATTGCCGCCGCCGTTTAACCAGGTGCCGCAGTTCCGCGGCCACGAGATCCATCACAAGTTCGTGGTATGCGGATTCCGCGGAGATGACCCGGTCGTTTATTGCGGATCGTCGAACCTAGCGCTGGGCGGTGAAAAGGCCAACGGCGACAACCTATTGGCGATACGGGACGCCGACGTCGCGACGGTGTTCGTCATCGAAGCGCTGGCGTTGGTCGACCACTACGAGTTCCTGAACACCCTGAGCAACAAAACGGGCTCAACACCGGCCGCTGCCGCGAAGCAAACCGACAAGCGCGCCGCGGCCAGCGCCGCCGGGTGGGTGCTGGGTACCACCAACGCCTGGACCGAAAAATACTTCGACCCTAACGACCTGCACTACGCCGATCGCGAATTGTTTGGGACTTAAAGGGATATGGCGCCCCGATCAATCCGGTAACTTGCCGATGTGACGAGCCCATAAACCACCTGCAAGCGAGGGTCGCATAGTGAGCGATATTGACATTGCTGCCAGAGCCCGCCTCGACTACATCGAACAGCAGCTCCAAGCTCTGTTCCCCGATCGCTACGTCCCATTCGCGGCGGCCAGCGCCGTCGGGATGCCACCGGGGGTGGTCGAGCTTGCCCGCAACGGCAAGACGATCGCCGCGATCCAGGAATACCGCAACGCCACCGGCGCCGGGTTGAAAGAGGCAAAAGCGGCCGTCGAATCCATCCGCTGAACCCGGGCTATAGGAGATAGCGGTAGGCCGCCGAGCCCGGCTCGATGGTTTCGATTTGCATCTCGGTGGCACGCATCCGCTGCAACAGGCCGTCGAAGTCGGCGGCCGAGCCCAGCTCGATACCCACTAGCGCCTCACCGGTCTCCCGGTTGTTGCGCTTGACGTACTCGAACAGCGTGATGTCGTCGTTGGGTCCCAGCACCTCGTCCAGGAACCGGCGCAGCGCCCCGGGCTCCTGCGGGAAGTCGACCAGAAAGTAGTGCTTGAGACCCAGGTGAACCAGCGAGCGCTCCAGCACCTCGCCGTACCGGGACACGTCGTTGTTGCCGCCGGACACCAGGCACACCACGGTGCTGTCCGGCTCGACGTCGGCTTCCAGCAGACCGGCGACCGACAACGCGCCCGCCGGCTCGGCGATGATGCCCTCGTTTTGGTACAGGTCCAGCATGGCGGTGCACACCGCGCCCTCGTCGACGGTGGTGATCGACACCATGTTGCCGGCGGCGGCCAGCGTGGCATAGGTCACCGTGCCCGCCCGTCTGACCGCGGCGCCGTCGACGAACTGGTCGACGTGGTCCAGGCTCACCGGCTCCCCGGCAGCCAGCGCGGCCATCATCGCCGCGGCACCGGCGGGCTCGACGCCCAGCACCGCGGTGTTGTTCGTCCGCTCGGCGAGGTAGGTGGTGATGCCGGCGATGCAGCCGCCACCGCCGACCGGGACCACGACCAGGTCCGGTTCGCCGTCCAGCTGGTCGAGCAGTTCAACGGCGATCGTGCCCTGCCCGGCGATGGTGCGCGGGTCGTCGAACGGCGGGACCAGGGTGGCGCCGGTGCGCGCCACGTCAGCGTTCGCGGCCTCGGCCGCCATGTCGTAGGTCGATCCGCCGACGATCAGTTCGATGAAGTCCCCGCCGTGATAATGGATGCGATCCCGCTTTTGCTTCGGGGTCTTGGCCGGCACGTAGACGCGGCCGTGCACCCCCAGCGTCCGGCAGGCGAATGCGAAGCCTTGCGCGTGGTTGCCCGCCGACGAGCACACCACGCCCGCGGCCAGCTCCTCGTCCGACAGCTGCACCAACAGGTTGTAGGCACCGCGCAGCTTGTATGAGCGCACGGTTTGCAGGTCTTCGCGCTTGAGGTAGACGCTGGCCCCGGTCGTCGCGGACAACCGATCGCTGAACTGGAGCGGCGTGGGGGTCACCACCCCGGCAATTCGCTTGGCCGCAGCATCGATCTCGGCCGCGCATAGCGGCCCACCAGGCGGGGTGCCGGGGCTTTGGCTCAGTTCAGCGGACACCGATCAATGGTGCCACCCAGCTGCAAATTCAGTGCACAGGGGTGAGCACGAAGACCGGAATCTGCCGATCGGTGTTCTTCTGGTAGTCGGCGTAGTCCGGGTAGGCCGCCACCGCCCGCTCCCACCAAACGGCCTTCTCGTCGCCGAATACCTCGCGGGCGTCGTAGTCGTGGGTGACGCTGCCATCCTGCAGCTCGACGCGCGGGTTCTTGGCGACGTTGTAGTACCAGACCGGGTTTTTCGGCGCCCCGCCCAATGAGGCGACGATCGCGTACTCGCCGTCATGTTCGACCCGCATCAGCGGAGTCTTGCGAAGCTTGCCGGTCTTGGCGCCCACCGTGGTCAACAGGATGATGGGCATGCCCTTCATATCCGCGGCGTCAGTTCCCCCGGATTCGGCGTACTTCTCGGCTTGTTCTCGGGACCAATCCCACGGGCTAGGGGCGTATTCACCTTCAAGCGGCATGACTCCACCTTAATCGCGCTGAGGCCGGGGTGTGACGCCCGCCGTGTAGAGTCTGCAAGCGATGCCGGCGGCGTAACGCCGACAAAGCAGGTGCACCGGGACAGCAGCGCCCCGCTGAACTGAAGTCGCACAGATGCTCGACCCACGCGGGTGAACATCCGCCTAAACAGATCGGACGTGACCCGCCATGTTGGGGTGCTCAAATCGTGCCCGCGCGCCTATCAGCGCGCGAACACGGCGACCCGCCAGCCTGCCCGAATCCGGGTAAGCGTCGGTGGCCATCACCGAAGTACCCGAATACGCCCATCTGAGCGACGCGGATGTCATCGCGCTCGCGGCCGAATTGGACGCGATTCGTTGGGACATCGAGGAGTCGCGCGGCGCAGAAGAACGTGAATACATCCAGCGTGCTATCGCCTTTCAGCGAGGCCTCGAGGCCGCGGCAAGGCTGACCATCCTCGCCAGCAAAACCAAGGTCGGCTGGCTTACCGGAACCGTCGCGCTGGCTGTGGCCAAGTGCATCGAGAACATGGAACTCGCCCATAACATCACCCACGGTCAGTGGGATTGGATGAACGACCCGGAAATCCATTCCGCTACCTGGGAATGGGACATGGTGGGCCCCTCGTCGCACTGGATGTCTTCGCACTACCACCGACATCACAAGTTCACCAACGTCGTCGGCGTGGACGACGACCTCGGCTTCGGAGTCATGCGGGTCACCCGCGACCAGGAGTGGCGGCCGAGCAATCTATTGCAGCCGTTGCGCGCGGTGCTGCTGGCGATCGCCTTCGAATGGGGTGTCGCAATGCACGGCCTGTACTCGGTGCAGGATCGCGAGCACACAGAGGCCGGTAAATCAGCCCATAAGAAGACGATGATCCGCAAGATGGTCCGCCAGGCGATCAAGGATTATGTTGTCTTTCCTGCTTTGAGCCGCCGACGGTGGCGTCGCACACTGGGAGCCACCGTGGTGGCCAACGGACTTCGCAACGGATGGGCCTACGTCGTCATCGTTTGCGGGCACTTCGCCGACGGCGCCGAGAAGTTCACCGCGTCGGTTTTGGAGGACGAGACACAACCGGAGTGGTATCTGCGCCAGATGCTGGGTACCGCGAACTTCCGGGCCGGGCGGACGCTGGCCTTCATGAGCGGAAACCTTTGCTACCAGATCGAACATCACCTGTTCCCTGACCTGCCCAGCAATCGCTTACCCGAGATCGGCGAACGGGTCCGCGCGCTGTGCGTCACCTACGACTTGCCCTACACGACAGGGTCATTCGTTCGCCAGTACCTACTGACGGTACGCACGATCTGCAAATTGGCGCTGCCGGCCCGGTTTCTTTCCGCGTCCTGCGACGACGCACCAGAAACGGCTTCCGAGAACAAGTTCCGGAATGTCAAGAAGCGATCGGACGTGTCACATGTCGGGGACGATGCGCGGCGACGCGGGTTGGCGACGGCACTCCTTGCCCGCCGCAACCAACGCCAGCCCGGAGTACGCCCTTAGGCGGTCACGCCGGTTGCGCGGTCGATGCGTTCCCGGGCTCGTGCACATCCGGGCCCGGCTCGCTGGCATACAGTTCCTCGATCTCGTCGGCGTACTTGGCCATGATCGGCCGACGTTTGAGTTTCATCGTCAGGGTGATCTCGTCACCGCCGGGCTCCCACAAGTTGGGCAGCACCCGGAAGCGTTTGATCTGCTCAACGCGCGACAGTTTGGCGTTGCCCTCGGCCACGCCCGCCGCGATCCGGGCGAGCACCTCCGGGTGGGCCGCCAGCGCCTCGGCGGAGGCGTCGGCGAGACCGTGCTGGGCCGCATATGGGCCTACCGAGTCGGCGTCGAAGACCAGCAGCGCGGTGTTGTACGGGCGGCCGTCGCCGATCGCGAGCATCGCGCCCACCATCGGGCAGGCGGCGATCACGGTGGTCTCGATGTTGGCCGGCGACATGTTCTTTCCGGCCGCGTTGATGATCAGCTCCTTCTTCCGGTCGACGATCCGCAGATAGCCTTCGGCGTCGACGTCCAGGATGTCGCCGGTGTGCAGCCAGCCGTCGGGGTCGATGGCCTCGGCGGTCTTCGCCGGCTCGCCGCGGTAGCCTTTCATCACCAGCGGTCCACGCACTAAATATTCGCCGTCCGCGGCGATCTTGCCCTCCAGCCCGGGCAGCAGCCTGCCCACGCTGCCCAGTCGCGCATCGGCTGGATGACTCACGCTGGCAACGCAGCTCAGCTCGGACATGCCCCACACCTCGGCGATCGGGATGCCGATACCGGCGAAAAAGGCCAGCGTTTCGTTGGGAATCGGCGCCGCACCCGACACCGCCCACCGCAGCTGGTCCAACCCCAGCCTGGCGCGCAGCTGCGACAGCACCAGCTCGTCGGCTTTGTCCCATTCGGCGGCCGCGTCGTCCGAAAGTGGCTCGCCGGCAACCATCGCCGCGGCACGTTTCCCGGCAACCGACATGGCCCACTGCAGAGCCTGACGCTTGGTCTCGTCCTGCTCGTGGGAGACGGCGAATTCGATTGCCGCTTTGAGCTTTTCCCAGACCCGGGGCACGGCGCCCCAGATGGTCGGGCGCGCATCGGCCAGCGCCGCCGCGATCGCACGGGCATCGGAAACCACCGTGATCTGGGCCCCGAACACCTCTTGGTTGTACAGCGCCATCGTGCGGTCGGCGATGTGTGCCGTCGGCAGGAACGAGGTGACGCGATCACCGAATTGAACGCCCAGGACGGCTTCCAGCGCTTGGGCCTCGAACAGCAGGTGGGCATGCGTCATCTCCACGCCCTTGGGATTTCCCGTCGTCCCGGAGGTGTAGATGAGTGTCACCACATCGTCGGGCTGTACCGCCCGCCAGGTCGACTCGAAATCGAAGTCCTCTGTGCCGGCGGCGTAGAGGTCATCCAGCGAGAGCGTGCCGTCCGGCGAACCGTCGATGCAGACGATGTGCTCGAGCTGCGCGCCACTGGCCCGGATCCGATCGACGTACTGCTGCTCGCAGATCAGCACTTTGGTGCCGGCATTGTCGAAAACGTAGGTGAGTTGTTCGGCGGGCAGCGTGTTGTACACCGAGAACGAGGTGGCGCCGAGGTGCTGCGCACCCACTTCTAGCGGGTAGAACTCGATGCGGTTGGCCATCATCAGCGAAACCGTGTCGCCACGACGGATCCCGAGGCCGGCCAGGCCGGCCGCGACCCGGCGCACGTCGGCCGCGTACTCCCGCCAGGTCATCGTCTGCGTGTCGCCCGGGGTGCGCAGCGCGACAGCGTCCGGGTCGATCGCGGCATTGCGCTGAAATGCCTCGCACAGCGTGGTCGGCGGCTCGGAGGTGTATTTCGAATCGATCACCCAGCCGAGGGTAGTCCGGGAGTACCTTGCCGGTGTGACTTCTCTGACGGCTGAAGCCGCCAGCTTCTTTTCACGCCGCTTGGGCATGATGGGCCAGTCCGGCCCGCAGGATGTTGCGTGCGGCGTGTTCGTCTGCCGGTGCGGTGTGACCGCAGTGTTGGCAGGCGAATTCCGCTTGCGTGACGCGGTTCGCGCGCGCTGTGTGCCCGCAGCGCTCACACCCGTCGGAGGTGTGCTGGGGGTTGACCTCAATCCAAGCACGCCCAGCCTCTTCCGCTTTGGCGCGCAAAATCGAGACGAACTGGCCCCAGCCAGCGTCACTGATCGAACGGTTGAGCCCCGTTTTCGCCGTGGCTCCATTGGGCAGGAACATGCCGGGATTGTCGGGATCCGGGACGGGTCTGGCCCGGCGCAGCATGCTCGCGATCTTCAAATCCTCCACAACGATCAGGTCGTAGCGGGCGACGAGCTCGCGGGCTTGTTTATGATGAAAGTCCTTACGCTGGTTCGCGATCTTGCGATGCCGGGCGGCGACGGTTTCCCGTTTGGCCGCACAGTTCTTCCCACCACGGCGGCCTCGTTGGAGCCGCTGCTGGGCTGCGGCCAGCCGCCCCGCCGCAGCGCGCGCCCAGCGCGGATTGTCGACGTGTGCCCCGTCGCTGGTGGTGGCAAAGCTGACGACGCCGACGTCGATGCCGGCCTGACGACCGGTCACGGGCAACGGATTGGTGGGGACGTCATCGTAGGACAGCACCAATATCCAGCGCCGCCCTTGTCGTTTGATCTGGATCGTCTTCACCCGGCCCGCCACCTCGCGGTGCAGATCAACCTTGACCTGGCCGATGCCCTGCAGATACACCCGGCGCTGCTCGGGGAGCCAGCGGGCACCGTCACCGTCTTTGGGCCACTCCACACTGTCGAACCGGCCAGCACCCTTAAAGCGTGGATACCCCGCCGTCTGCCCAGCCTTGACCCGGCGGAAAAACCCGGCAAACGCCTTATTCAACCGCCGCAACGTCGCTTGCTGACTCGAGAACGACCACACCGCTTGATCCGGGCGCCCCGCGCGCATCTCAGTCAGCTGCGCCGACTGATCCCCATAGCTGACCCGAGTCTTGCTGGCGTGCGACCAGCCATCCCTGCGTTCCTGCAACGCCGCGTTATACAGCTCACGGTGCGCCTCCACACAGGCCGCCAACGCCACATGCTGGCGGCCGGTCGGCCGCAACCGAAACACGTACGCCCGCCTCACTACAGATACACTCCGCTACGAGGAAAACGACGGCTCAACATGACCGCACCCTATTCAACGACACCGACAAAACCTGCCAGGCCACGCTGTTCACCAGCCCAGACTCCCCCGACGGCTAAAGCCGCCGGCCCCCTCGGGGCACACTGATGGGAATTGCGATCACCAAGTTGACACCCGTCGAACGGACCGCGTTCGTGACCGCATACGCCCGTGCAGTCGACAGCCGTTGGCCGAGGCCGATACTCGGCGACACCCTCTCCGACGAGATCGTGGCCAAGATCGACTACGACTTCCAGGCGTTGGGCGTGCCAGCCAGCGCGATACGCCAGACCGCGCTGCGCGCCAAGATGCTCGACGATCGGACGCGCAGTTTCATCGCCGAACATCCCGACGGCGTCGTGGTATCGCTCGGCGCGGGGCTGGACACCGGCATGCAGCGGGTCGAGCCGCCGGCCACGGTGGACTGGTACAACGTCGATCTGCCCAACGTGATCGCGTTGCGGGATGACGTGCTGCCCGCCGATGAGCATGCCTACTCGGTGGCGGCGTCGCTGGCCGACGATGACTGGACCGACCAGATCCCGTCGGACCGCCCGACCATGCTGGTCGCCGACGGCTTACTGGCGTTTCTGTCCGAGCCGGTGATCATCAACCTGTTCCGCTATATTCCCGAGCATTTCCGGTCCGGTGAACTGGCGCTCAACGACTACGGACGCGTCAGCCGGTCAAGCCTGCTGGCGATGAAAGTTGTGTTCAGTGCGGTCGGAAACCAATGGGACTACCGGGGTTTCAAGGACGCCCGGGTTCCCGAGACCTGGAGTCCCCGGCTGACGCTGGTCGAGGAGACCAGCCTGTCCCACGCTCCCGAGGTCGACCTGTATCCGGCGGGTGCGCGCGTGTCGACCCGGCTGATGGGGATGACCAAAGGCGGCGCCCGTACGGCGCGAATCTTGCGCTACCGCTTCTGACACCCGACAGGAGACCACGATGGCGGCAACGCTGATCACCGGTGCGAACGTATGGGACGGCATCTCGGCCCAGGCTGCGCCGGGACAGGTGCTGGTCGTCGATGGCCGTATCCAGCAAGTCGCCGACGTCATCGAGGCGCCGCCCGACGCACGGGTAGTGGATCTTTCCGGGCACACCCTGACGCCGGGCTTTATGGACTGCCACGTTCACGTGACGTTGGCGCCACCGGTCGGCGTGATGATGGCGCTCGAATCGAGCAACGCCAAGACGTTGAAGTCGTTGCCGAGGCTGCGAGCCCTGCTGATGAACGGGTTCACCACGATTCGCGATTTGGGCTGCGGAGATGTCGATTACCCCACGATCGAACTGCGCAACGCGGTGGCGGACGGCATCGTCGAGGGCCCCCGAATGGTGGTGGCGCCGCACATGATTTCGGCGCGCGGCGGACACGGCGACTTCAGCGGAATGGTCGCCGACGAATACCAAGGATGTTGCAGACCACTGGAATTGGCGGCAGCCGACGGCGGCGACGAGATCCGCACCCGGGTCAGGCAGGAAATCCGGGCCGGCGCCAACTGGATCAAGTTCGCGGCCACCGGCGGGTTCGCCTCACCGTCGGACGACCCCGGCCCTGCCACCTACAGCCAGGAAGAGATGAATGTTCTGGTCGCGACGGCCGCCGACCTCCACATCCCGGTCACACCGCACAGTTACGGCGACGAAGGCATCCAGCGCGCCGTCCGGGCGGGGGTCCGCAGCATCGAACACGGCAACCTCGCATCGCCCGAGACGATGCGGATGATGCAGGACGCCGGGGTGTTTATGGTGCCCACCCAACACACCATCCTGTCCGGCGCCCGCCGCGACGAAGGCGACGCGTTGTGGGCCGCCATGCCGGAGCACTCGCGCCGCAAGATGCAGAAATACCGCGGCGCCTTGTTGGACGCAGCGGAGCACCTGGCGGCCAGCGATGTTCGGATCGCGTTCGGCACTGACGCCGGAATGTTTCCCCACCAGGACAATTGGCGTGAGTTTCCGATGATGGTGTCGACCGGTATCACCCCGTTGCGCGCCCTGCGCGCCGCCACCAGCGCGGCGGCCGAGCTGCTGCAACTCGACGATCTCGGCGTGATCGCCGATGGCAAGACCGCCGATCTGATCGCCATGCCCGGCGATCCCTTCGCCGACATCGAAGTCACCGGACAGGTGGACTTCGTCATGAAAGACGGTGTGATCTATAAGGATCCGACCAAGGCTAGCGACTCTTAGCCGCCCAAGCAGCCAGGGCCGAGCAGCGCCTTCAGATCGCCCATCAGCGCCGGGGACGGCGTCACCCGCAGCGATGCATCCAATTCGAGCGTGGTGATCCGGTCCCCGCTGACCAACCGCAGATGCACCTGCGACGTGCCGGGGTGTTGTGCCAGCACCTGTTTGAGCGCGCTGACCTTATCGATAGTGCATTGCCGCGTCGGCAGGCTGACCGCCAGCGGCCGGTTGACCTGCGTGTTGGAAAAGTCCGGCACCACAAGGTCGTTGGCGATCAGTGTGGTCCGGTCATCGCGGATCGCGACCTTCGCGGTGACCAGCACCACCGCGTCGTCGACGACGTCGGCACCGAAAGCGGAGTAGGTGTGCGGGAAGAACATCACTTCGATACCACCGGTGAGGTCTTCCAGCTGGGCTGACGCCCAGGGCATGCCGTTCTTGTTGACCCGCCGGTTCACCGACGCCAGAATGCCGCCCACCTTCACCAGGGTGTCGTTGGGGACGTCGCCGTCGAGCACCGCCGGGATTGCGGTATCGACCTGAGTCGCCAGCAGATGCGCCACCCCGTTGAGCGGATGTCCGGACACGTACAAGCCCAGCATCTCGCGCTCCAGCGCGAGTTTGTGCTTGTCGTCCCACTCCTCGTCGGGAACCCTGATGGTGAACACCGCGTCGGCTCCCGCTCCCCCGTCATTGGGGTCGCCGCCGAACAGGTCGAACTGTCCCATCGCTTCGGCCTTCTTGGTGCCCAACACCGAGTCGACCGCGTCGGTGTGCACCAGGAACAGGCCTTTACGAGGATGCTTCAGCGAGTCGAATGCGCCGGCTTTGATCAGCGATTCGGTGACCTTCTTGTTACACGCCGCGATGTCGACCTTGTTGAGGTAGTCGGAGAAGTCGGAGAACCTGCCCTTGTCGGTGCGGGTATTGATCAGCGAGGCAACCACATTGGCACCAACGTTGCGCACGGCACCCAGCCCGTAGCGGATGTCGGTGCCGACCGAGGCGAAGTTCAACACCGACTCGTTGACGTCCGGCGGCAGCACGGTGATCCCCAGCTTGCGGCAGTCGGCCAGATAGACCGCGGCCTTGTCTTTGTCGTCACCGACCGAGGTGAGCAGGGCGGCCATGTATTCGCCCGTGTAGTTCGCCTTCAGATAGGCCGTCCAATACGACACCATGCCGTATCCGGCGGCATGCGACTTGTTGAACGCATAGTCGGCGAACGGCAAGATGGTGTCCCACAACGCCTTGATGGCCTTGGCGGAGAAACCGTTGGCCTGCATGCCTTCCGAGAAGCCTTCGAATTCCTTCTCCAGCACCTCGCGCTTCTTCTTGCCCATGGCCTTACGCAGAATGTCGGCTCGGGCCAACGAGTAGCCGGCCACCTTCTGCGCGATGCGCATGATCTGCTCCTGATACACGATCAGGCCATAGGTCTCGGCGAGGATGTCGCGCAGCGACTCCTCGAGTTCGGGGTGAATGGGCTTGATCGCCTGCCGGTTGTTCTTGCGGTCGGCGTAGTCGTTGTGGGCGTTCATGCCCATCGGGCCCGGCCGGTAGAGCGCGATCACCGCTACGACGTCTTCGAATCCGGTGGGCTGCATGCGGCGCAGCAGGTCACGCATCGGCCCACCGTCGAGTTGGAACACGCCGAGCGTTTCGCCGCGGCCCAGCAGCTCGAACGTGGCTTTGTCGTCCAGCGGCACGGATTCCAGGTCAAGGTCAATTCCCCTGTTGGCCTTGATGTTCTCGATCGCGTCGCCGATGATCGTCAGGTTGCGCAGACCCAGGAAGTCCATCTTCAGCAGGCCGATGGCCTCGCACGACGGGTAATCCCAGCCGGTGATGATGGCGCCGTCTTGCGGTCGCTTCCACAGCGGGATCGCCTCGGTCAGCGGCTCGCTGCTCATGATCACCGCGCAGGCGTGCACACCCGCGTTGCGGATCAGGCCTTCGAGCCCGCGCGCGGTTTGGTAGATGGTCCGCACGTCGGGGTCGGTGTCGATCAGGCCGCGGACCTCGGCGGCCTCCTTGTAGCGCTCGTGGTTGGGGTCGGTGATGCCCGACAGCGGGATGTCTTTGGCCATGATCGCGGGCGGCAGCGCTTTGGTGATCCGGTCGGCGATCGCGAAACCGGGCTGCCCGTAGTGGATACGGGCGGAATCCTTCAGTGCCGCTTTGGTTTTGATGGTGCCGAAGGTGATCACCTGGGCAACGCGGTCATGTCCCCACTTGTCGGCGGCATAGCGCACCATCTCGCCGCGGCGGCGGTCGTCGAAGTCGATGTCGATATCGGGCATCGAGGTGCGTTCGGGGTTGAGGAACCGCTCGAACAGCAGCCCGTGCGGAATCGGGTCGATGTCGGTGATGCCCAGCGCGTAGGCCACCAGCGAGCCGGCCGCCGAGCCGCGGCCCGGGCCGACCCGGATGTCGACCGACCGTGCATAGTTGATCAGGTCGGCGACGATCAGGAAGTAGGACGGAAAACCCTTGTCGCAGATGACTTTGATCTCGTAGGCGGCCCGCTCGGCATACCCGTCCGGCGCACCGGCGGGAAACCGTCGGCGCAGACCGGCGTCCACCTCGTGGCGCAACCACGAGGCTTGGTCGTGCCCGTCGGGCACCGGGAACACCGGCATCCGGTCGCGGGGTGCCCACACGTCGGCATACGAGCTCACCCGCTCGGCGATCAGCAGCGTGGAGTCGCACGCCCCGTCGACCCGGCCGTCCCAAATCGCTCGCATCTCGGCGGCGGACTTCAGGTAGTAGCCGTCGCCGTCGAACTTGAACCGGTTGGGATCCGACAGCGTCTTGCCGGTCTGCACACACAGCAGTGCCTCGTGGTTGTGCGCGGCGTCGCGGGTGACGTAGTGGCAGTCGTTGGTGGCCAGCGGCGGGATGTTCAGCGTGCGGCCGATTTCCAGCAGCCCCTCGCGGACCCGGCGTTCGATGTCCAGGCCGTGGTCCATCAACTCCAGGAAGTAGTTCTCGGCCCCGAAGATCTCCCGCCATTTTGCGGCGGATTCGAGCGCTTCGCGGCGCTGCCCGAGCCGCAGCCGGGTCTGCACCTCCCCGGAGGGGCAGCCGGTGGTGGCGATGATGCCGGCCGCGTGTTCGGCGATCAGCTCGGCGTCCATCCGCGACCACTTGCCCAGCTGGCCCTCGAACGACGCCCGCGACGACAGCTTGAACAGGTTCCGCAGGCCGGTGGCGTTCTCGGCGACCATGGTCAGGTGGGTGTAGGAGCCGCTGCCGGACACGTCGTCGCTCTTCTGGCCCGGGTCGCCCCACAGGATGCGCCGGGTATTAAAACGAGAATCGGGTGCCACATACGCCTCGACGCCGATGATCGGCTTGATGTCCGCCGCCGTGGCCGCGTTGTAAAACTCACTGGCGCCAAACATGTTGCCGTGGTCGGTCATCCCGATCGCGGACATCTCCAGCCGCTGCGCCTCGGCCAGCATCGGCGCAATCTTCGCAGCACCGTCCAACATCGAGTACTCGGTGTGGTTATGCAGGTGCACGAAGGATTGGTTCATAGAGACGCCAGTCTATGGCCGTGCACCGACGACTCCCCGGCGTGTCGGCGTGTGTGTCTTGCGGCCGTTACCCGTACAGCGTGACGAACTGCTTCAGCGATTTCTCGACGTCTCCTTTGACGGCGCGAGCCGCAGCCGAGCCCACCGGGCCGAACAACGGACGCCCACCCAGCTCAAGGCGTAAACCCAGGGCAGACCCCTGTTTTGTGGGCTTCACGGTAAGCGTGACCGAGTACTTCGCGCCGCCCTTACCGGGATCCCGAGAGCGCGACCCGATGCGGCGGCTCCCACGTGGTCACCGTCCATGTCACCCGGTTGCGGAGACCCTTGGCGCGCGCGACGCCGATGACCTGCGTTCCTTTGCTCAACTCATCGGGCAGTTCGCTGCGCCATCCCTCGTGCATCACCAGCCAATCACCCAGATTGGACAGGTCGGAGACGTGGTCCCACATTTCTTCAGGGCTCATCGGCACGTCGGCGGCCATGTCGACAGCGGCCATCAGCGGCTGGGTCCGCCGCGGAAGCGGTTTCCGATCCGGATCCCGGGCAGCAACAGGGTGCGCGGCACGAATCTGCCGCCAATACTCACGGCCTTCGGCACGACGCCCGGCACCACGCTGCGCTTGCCGGACAGCATCCCGCCGATGGCCTCTTCGGCGACGTCGTGCGGCGAGACCTGCGCAAGGGGGATGCTGAACCGCTCGGCATTGGCGATCTCGCCCCACTCGGTGGGCACCGGGCCCGGACACAACACCGTGACCGAGACGCCCGTTCCGTGCAGCTCCTCGTGGACGGCTTCGGAGAAGGTCTGCACAAACGCCTTGGTGGCCGAATAGACGGCCATGTAGGGAATCGGCTGGAACCCCGCGATCGATGCGATGTTGAGCACCGCCCCGGCTCCGCGCTCGACCATGCCGGACAGCACGGCATGGGTGAGTTCCATCAACGCCAGTGAGTTGAGGACGACTTCTTCGCTTTCCCGTTCGATCGGCAGTGTCTGGAAGACCCCGCTGGTGCCGAAGCCGGCGCTGTTGCACAAGCCGGCGACCGGTTCGCTGCGCAGCCGCTCGGCCAGTTGTTTTCGCGACCCGGCGTCGCCGAGGTCCAGAGGCATGACATCGACCCCAACGGAGTACTGGGTGCGCAGCTCGTCGGCGAGTTCATCGAGGCGTTCCCGACGCCGGGCGACCAGCACCAGCGGATAACCGCGCCGGGCCAGACCGCCGGCCAGCTCGGTGCCGATGCCCGAGGAGGCACCGGTGACGACAATGGGTGCCTGGTTGCTTGGTTTCGGAAGACCCATGATCGCCTCACCAGTGGATTCCGCGGGTAGCCCGCACGAACGTCTCGCTTCGCGCATCGAATTCCGGTGCGCGGCTGTCGGATTCGTCTCCCCTGGCCGCCGACGAGTCACCGAACATGCCGAACGCGCGGTTGCGCACCCGGTCCATGACGGCCGGGTTCACGGCGTCGGCGACGACGGCGAGCTGCCCGAACGGTGAGCTGGCCCGCCGGGGTCGGTGCACGATCGCATCGGTGATCACGCCGGCCGCCTGGTCCGGCGTCAGCGCCGGGAACTTGTCATACATCTTGGTCGGGCTGATCATCGGCGTACGCACCAGCGCCATATGCACGGTGGTGAACTTAATGTCATCGCTGACGACCTCGGCCTGCAGCGCATCGCACAGGCTGTCCAACGCTGCCTTGCTGGCGATATAGGCTCCGAACCGCGGCGCGCGGGTCTGCACCCCGACCGAGGACACGTTGATGATCTGTCCGAACCCGCGCTCTCGCATGCCGGGGATGAACTTGAGGATCAGCTGTACCGCGCCGAGGTAATTCAGCTGCATCGTCCGCTGGTAGTCGTGGATCCGGTCGTAGGACAGCGCCAGCGAGCGCCGAATCGACCGTCCGGCGTTGTTGATGAGAATGTCGACGCCGCCGATATCGGCGAGCACCTTGTCGGCCATCGCGGCGATGGCATCCATGTCGGACAGATCGCACGGGTAGACATGCGCGGTGCCGCCACTGCTGCGGATTCCGTCGGCGACCTTTTCCAGGTTTTCCTGGGTACGCGCGACCAGGACCACCTCGCCGCCGGCTTCCGCGATCTTCTTCGCCGCTGCTTCGCCGATGCCCGACGATCCGCCGGTGATCAGGGTGATCGTGCCGTCGACAGCGTCGTCCAGGGTGCGCCCCTGCACCGCGTCGAGCAGGTTACGGAGGTAGAACGGTCGATATCGGCCCGCCGAGTTCGGGGTGTTGAGGAGGTCGGACACCGCGGCGAACGGCTTTTCGACGAGACCGGTCAGGTCACCCAGATTCATAGGTTTCTCGCTCCCCGTGATGTTCTCCGTGGATTCCCCACCGAGTCTGCTACACCGGGTGCCGAGTTCTGGTGATTCTGTGGCAATCCGGTTGTTACGCCGGGTAATCGCTCGGTGACGACGCCCTAACTGCCGGGCAATCGCCGGATGGTCCGCTATCGGCATGGGAATGCTCACCCTTTTCCGCAAGCACAAGACCGACACCATCTACGACAAGATCGGCGGCCACCAGGCCCTCGAAGTCATCGTCGAGGACTTCTACTGCCGCGTGCTTGAGGACGATCACCTGTCAAGCTTTTACGCCGAGTCGGACATGCGACGGCTGAAACGCAAGCAGGTCGAATTCTTCGCCGGCGCGCTCGGCGGCCCCGAGGCATACGCCGGCGCACCGATGAAGCACGTTCACAAGGGCCGCGGGATCACGATCCACCACTTCAACCGGGTTGCCGGACACCTGAAGGACTCGCTCACCGCGGCCGGCGTGCCCGAGACGACGATCGCCGAAATCCTTGGCGTCATTGCACCACTGGCCGCCGACATCGCATCGGACCACGCCACGGCCCACGTCTGATCACCCCTCGCGCTTCGCCGAGCGTGCCTCGTCCGCGAATTCTGTCGGCCTGGGTCTCGCGTCGACCGCACGCTCGGCGAACCTCATTGCGGTAGCGCGGCCAGCTGCGCGCGCAGGTATTCGGCCACCGCGGGCTCGCTGGTCAGGTCTATGGCTCGCCGGTAGGCCTCCGCGGCGGCCACCTGCCGGCCGGCTCGGGCCAGCAGGTGCCCGCGCGTCGTCCACGCCGGCTGAAACCGCTGCACCGCCGGATCGGTGATCGCATCCAGCGTCCGCAAACCCGCATCGGGTCCGTCGATCTCGGCATCGACGGCGGCCAGGGCAACCGCCCCACCCAATGACGGCGCGACCCGAAGCAAAGCACGATGCAGGCGACGCAGCGCAGACCAGTCCACCGGCCTGCTGCAATGTGCCGACTGGATCGCGGCCTCGTATTGGTAGCGGCCCGGCCGACCCAAGCCGTGGGCCCGGTCCAGCAGAGCCTCGCCGCGGGCGATCAGCGTCGAGTCCCACATCGCCGGGTCCTGTTCGTCCAGCGGCACCAACACGCCACCGCCGGTGCGCCGGGCGGCTCGACGCGACTCCGACAAGCACACCAGCGCCGCCAGACCCAGCGCCTCGGGTTCGTCGGGCAGTAGCTCGGCGAGCACCAGCGCGAGATGAAGCGCCTCCGCGCACAACGATTCGATTCCAGCACCCGCCGCCGGCCAGTCGATCGCGTACGCGCCGTAGACCGCCTCCAGCACCGCGGGCAACCGCTCGTCGAGGTCGGCGCGGCCCGGCAACACGAACGGGATGCGGGCGTCGCGGATCCGGCGCTTGGCGCGAACCAGCCGCTGCGCCATCGTGGCTGCGGGCACCGCGAACGCCTCCGCGATCGCCGCGGCGTCGACGCCCAGCACGGTCTGCAGCATCAAGGGCGTGCGGCAGGCGGCGATCGCCGGGTGAGCGCACACCAGCATCAGCTCCAGCCGCCGGTCGGGAATCGCGTCGACGTCCAACTCAGTTGCGTCGCAAACAATTTCGGGCAACGGGTCGGTCATCCGGTAGGCGTGCGACTTCCAATGGTCGCGCAGCCGGTTGCGGGCCACGGTCAGTACCCAGCCTTCCGGGTTGGCGGGAATGCCGTCGGCCGGCCATCGGGTCAGGGCACGCTCCAGGGCGTCGGCGATGGCGTCCTCGGCGGCGGCAATGTCGCCGCTCCGCGCGGCGAGCAACGCCAGCAGTCGGCCGTAGCTGGCGCCAACCAGCTCGGCGACTCGGGTCCGCGCCTCACTCAGGGGTGTACCAGCCTTTGCCGCTGGCATAGGTGACCGCGACGGGACGGATCTCGACGGATCCCCAGTCGACGGCCGGGCAGCGCTTGGCCCATGCCAATGCGGCGTCCAGGTCGGGGACATCGATGACGAATACCCCGCCGAGGCGCTCTTTGGTGTCGGCGAACGGGCCGTCCTGGATCGTGGGAGTGCCGTCGCGCGCGGTGAACGTCGTCGAGGCGACGGCCGACTGCAGCACTTGTGTGCCGATCAGCACGCCGGCGGCGTCGAGGTCGTCGGCATAGCGGGCGAACGCTGCGCGCGCCGGCGCCATGTCCTCCTCGGTCAGGCCGATCTCCGGGCCCTCCGGATAGTGCATGAGCAGGCAGTACTGCATAGTGGTGTCCTTTCTGGGTCGATGATGACACCTGAATGACGATTGACACCGCACCTAATCGACAACGCATCGTCACCACGCCTATTCATGCAACGATCAGCACCATGAGCATGGCGGGCATGGGCGTGATGGGTCTGGTGGCCGGCGCGTCAACAGCGGGCGCCTTGGGCATTGTCCGGCTTGTCACCGACACGTGGTTCCCGTGGATGAACGCGCACTCGGAGCAGAAACACCAGCTGATGGCCAACCTGCATTCGCAGCGCGCTGACGCGATTGCCCGGTGGCGGGCCGGCTTGGCAGGTGCGCGAGATGGCTACCGCCAGTGGGCCGCCGGCCCTCGCGACCATGACCCGCCGAACGTCGTGGGCGACGAATGGTTCGAGGGCCTGCGCCCCCATCTGCCCAATACTGGCGAGACCGCAAAATACCGCAACGCGCACGAAATCAGTTGCGACAACCAGACAGTCGTACTGCTGTCGCTGGAAATCGGCCGAGTCGAAAAGCAATGGATGGAAGAGGCTAAGGGCAACCCACGTCGGCCGCGAAACTAGCCCTCGTCGCGTAACACGTCCAATGCGTGCTGCAGATCCGGCGGGTAGGGGCTGACGATCTCCATTTGCCTTCCGTCGGCGGGATGGGTGAACGCCAACGATCGGGCGTGCAGCCATTGACGTTCCAGCCCAAGCTTTTTCGCGAGCTTCGGGTTGGCGCCATAGGTCAGGTCGCCGCAGCAGGGGTGATGCAGCGCCGCGAAATGCACCCGAATCTGGTGTGTACGGCCGGTTTCCAGATGCACGTCGAGCAGACTCGCGGCAACGAAGGCTTCGATGGTGTCGTAGTGAGTCAGGCTGTGCCGGCCGGCTGCGGTGACGGCGAACTTCCAGTCATGGCCGCGGTGACGGCCGATCGGCGCATCGATCGTGCCGCTGGACGGATCCGGGTGTCCTTGCACCAGCGCGTGGTAACGCTTGTCGACCGTGCGCTGCTTGAACGCGCGCTTGAGCACGGTGTACGCCCGCTCGGAGATCGCGACCACCATGGCTCCGGAGGTGCCGACGTCGAGGCGATGCACGATGCCCTGCCGCTCGTGCACACCGGACGTGGTGATCCGGTAACCGGCCGCGGCCAGCCCACCGAGCACTGTCGGCCCGGTCCAGCCCACCGACGCATGCGCGGCGACGCCGGCCGGTTTGTCGACCGCCACGATGTCGTCGTCGGAGTACAGGATCGTCATGCCCTCGATCTCGACGGGTGTGTTCTCCAACGGCGCGGGCGGCTCGGGCAGCCGCACCTCCAGCCACGCCCCCGCGGCCAGACGATCCGACTTGCCGGCCGCTACGCCGTCCAATTCGACACTGCCGTCTTCGGCCAGCGCAGCGGCGGCGGTGCGCGACAGACCCAGCAGCCGGGACAGCCCGGCGTCCACACGCATTCCCGCCAGGCCCTCCGGCACCGGCATCGATCGGTCGGTCACAAGCGCCGCTACCGCTGGTCTGCCTTAGACACGTCAACGGCGCCGTCCTGGGGCTCGTCGCCGCGGACGCCCGCGGCGGGCGCGCCCGGTGTTTCGGTGCCGTCGGGCGCGGCGGCAGGGTCGACCGCGTCGTCCGCTTTGCGCCGGCCGACAGTGTCGAAGTCGTAGCCCATCGCCGACAGCGTGACCAGCAGGATCGCCCCGCCGACCACCGACGGGTCGGCGACGTTGAACACCGGCCACCAGCCAATCGACAAGAAGTCCACGACATGTCCGCGCAGTGGGCCCGGTGATCGGAAAAACCGGTCGACCAGGTTTCCCGTGGCCCCGCCCAGAATCATCCCGAGGCCGATGGCCCACCACGGCGACACCAGCCGCCGTCCCATCCAGAAGATCCCGGCCACGACGCCGGTGGCGATCAGCGTCAGCATCCAGGTGTATCCGGTCGCCATCGAAAACGCGGCGCCGGAATTGCGGACCAGCGTCCAGGTGACGGTGTCACCGATGATCGGCACCGGCTGCCCGGGGGTGAGCAGTTTGACGGCAAGGACTTTGGTGACGATGTCCAGCGCCAGCACGACAGCAGCGACCGACAGCAGCAGGGGCAGTCGCCGTCGCGGCGCGGGAGCGTCGGTCTCCTCGCCCGTCGGTGCCCCGGTCACCGGCTCGGCCGGTCCCGTTGTTTCGTCAGTCACTCCTACATCATCCACTACATCGTTCGGCGGCGACCCGCCGCGCCCGGCTCCGCCGCGCGGAGATGCGGGATGATCTCTCCCATGAGCCGCGTGACCGTCATCGCCACCGGTGGGACTATCGCTACGACTACCGACGCCGACGGGGCGCGGCGGCCGACGCGAAGCGGCGCGCAGCTGACCGACGGCCTGGACGTCGATGTCGTCGACGTCCTGGCCCTAGACAGCTCACAGCTGGCCCCACCCGACTGGGATGTGATCGCTGCGGCAGTGCGGGCTGCGGCCCAAGGCGGTGCCGAAGGCGTGGTCGTGACACACGGCACCGACACCCTCGAGGAAACGGCGCTGTGGCTGGAAATCGTCTACGCCGGCGATGTTCCGGTGGTGCTCACCGGCGCCATGCGCAGCGCGGACGCGCCCGACGCGGACGGCCCGGCAAATCTGCGGGACGCCATTGCGGTGGCGTCGGATCCCGGCGTCCGCGATCTGGGTGTGCTGGTGTGCTTCGCCGGCCGCGTGCTGAGGCCTTTGGGTCTTCGCAAGGTGGCGACACAGGACGGTTTCGTCGGCGAACTGCTCGGCAGCGCGCACGGCGGGGTGCTCAACCGGCCCAAGCAACGCGCATTCCTGGGCGAGCTGAGCGCGGCAAATGCCCCTCGGGTCGACATCATCGCGGCCTACCCGGGCAGTGACGCCGTGGCCATGGATGCCTGTGTGGCGGCCGGTGCCGGCGGTGTCGTGCTGGAATCGCTGGGTGCGGGCAACGCCGGGGCCGCGGTGGTCAACGGGGTACGGCGACACTGCAGCAACGGAGTGCTGGTAGCGGTGTCCACCCGGGTTCCCGGCGGACGCGTCCGCCCCGATTACGGCCCGGGGCGGGAGCTCGCCGACGCGGGCGCGGTGATGGTGTCGGGGCTGCCGCCGAGTCAGGCGAGGGTGCTGGCGATGGCGGCGCTGGCAGCGCGGCTACCGCTGCGCGACGTCGTCGACCGGCTGCGCTGAGGTGTTCTCGCTCAGCGCAGCGACGTAGTCGGGCCAGTCGAGACTGTCGACCGGGTTCGCCGGCACGATCTCCGTGGTGTCGGACGGAAACGTTCGGGCCAGGCCCGGTCCCGAGCCGCGGGTTTCGAATCGCACCGTGACCACGCCGTGGCCGGCGCCTTGCACCCAACCGTGCCCGAGGTCGCGGTGTGTTACGTCGTCACCCACCCGCCACCCAGTGGCCTCATCCGCCCGCGGGGTGGCCTTGTCGGGCTCGACCGTCGCCGCGTCCGTCGGCGCGTCGGCACCCGACATCGTCAACTCCAGATCGGGGAACAGCGACTCTTGGCGGACGTTGCTGAGCCCGGAAAACCCCACGCCGAGTAGGCGAATCGGCCCGATCTGGTGTGGATCGAGCAGCAGCCGCCGGGCCAGCGCCGCCAGCGCGGCACCGTCGGTGGTCGCGTACGGCAGCGTGGCCGAGCGGGTCAGCGTGCTCATGTCGGATTTCTTCAGCTTGACCGTGACGGTGCGGGCGCCGCGGCCGTCGCGGCACAACCGTTGGTGGGCGTGCTCGGCGATCGGGCCGACCGCCTCGCGCAACTCGTCGAGCGTGGTCAAATCGGCCGCGAAGGTGGATTCGGCGCTGATCTGCTTGGCCTCGGCGCGCTCGGCGACCGGGCGGTCGTCGATCCCGCGGGCCAACCGGTGCAGCGCGGGCCCGATCGTCACACCCAGGATGCTGGCCACTTCCGCTTCGTTCAGCGCCGCCAACTCCCCGATTGTCTCGATGCCGAGCCGGTGCAGCTTCTCCTCGGCCACCGGCCCGATTCCCCAGAGTCTGCGCACCGCGAGGCCGCCCAGCAGCTGTGGCTCCTCGGCCTGCCGGACCACCCGGATCCCGTCGGGCTTGGCGATACCCGACGCGATCTTGGCGATCTGCTTACCCGAGCCCGCGCCGACCGAGGCGACCAGGCCGGTCTCCTCGCGCACCCGTCGCCGCAGCTCCTCGCAGAAGTCCTCGACATCGGCCGCCGACGCGCCTACCAGTTCCGGCGGCTCGCCGAACGCCTCATCGAAGGAGAGCTGCTCGACGACGGGCACCACCGCGCGCACGGTGTCGAAGACCCGGCGGCTGGCGACTCCGTAGACCGCGCCGCGCGGCGGCAGCACCACCGCCGTCACGCCGACCAATCGGCGCGCCTGGTGCATCGGCATGGCCGACCGGGCCCCGAACACCCGGGATTCGTAGCTCGCGCCGGCCACCACGCCGCGCCCGCCCAGCCCGCCGACCAGCACTGGACGGCCCCGCAACGTGGGCCGGGTGAGCTGCTCGACGGACGCGAAGAACGCGTCCATGTCGAGGTGCAGCACCCAGCGCGAGTCCACAATTGTCGATGCTATTTGGGCTAGCGTCTGATTCCATGGCGATGAACTTGTGCCACCGCATGTGTTGCAGTTCCGACCGCTACTTCAAGGCTGTCGAAGACACGCCGCTGCCGTGGGTTCTCGGCGACGTCGATCTCGGCGACAACGTGCTGGAGATCGGGCCCGGTTACGGCGCCAACATCCGGGTGCTGATCGACAAAGCGCCGCACTACACCGCTGTCGAGATCGACCAGCCGATGGCGGATCGGCTGAAGGGCAAGTACGGCGACCGGGCCCGGATCATCCAAGGCGACGGAACCGACACCGGCCTGCCGTCCGACGAGTTCAGCTCGGTGGTGTGTTTCACCATGCTGCACCATGTTCCGACGCCCGAGCTGCAGGACCGGTTGTTCGCCGAGGCATTTCGGGTGCTGCGTCCCGGCGGTGTGTTCGCCGGCAGCGACAGTGCGGACTCGACCCTGTTCCGCCTCTTGCATTTTCGCGACACCTGCAACCCAGTACATCCGCGAACGTTCCCGGAGCGGTTGCGGAAAGCGGGTTTTGACGATGTGCGTGTCGAGGCCAACGGTCACCGGCTGCGCTGGCACGCGAGCAAGGCCAATTGATGGAAGCCCCGACGGGCCGAGGCTCGGCCCCTGCAGAGCATCCCGACCAACGGGACAGGCGATGGTGGGTGCGGGTTCGCGACGAATGGCACGCGCGGCTCGAACCCGGTGAGCAGGCCACGGTATTGGCCTGGACGTCGTTCACCGTCACCTTTATCGGCCTGCGCGCGCTCACCCATTGGATCCGTGCCGGCCACGGGCCGTCGGGCGGAGGTGTAAGCCTGGGCGGCAAGCACTTTCATCACTACAACATCGGGATTGCACTGCTGTCGACGGTGGCGGCGGTGGGCCTGCGTGGATCAGAGCAGCAGCGGCGCCACCCCATGGCCGCGATCGCCTTCGGGTCGGCGAACGCGATGATCGTCGACGAGTTGGCTCTGCTGCTTGACCTGCAGGACGTCTACTGGTCGACCGACGGCCGCGAGAGCGTCGACGCCGCCGTCGGCCTCATCGCTGTCGGCGGCACGATTGTGGCCGGCATGCCATTCTGGCCACACGCCCGCCGGGCACTACAGGCGGTCCGCTGAACACACCAGCGGTCAGCCAGCCGCACCCACCTCGCACCGCGCCGGTGCGGCTCGCCCTGATCGGGCTGGGAAATATGGGAATGGCGCACCTGGCTATCTTCAAAAGCCTGCAGCCGCGGGCGCAGATCGGCGCGGTTGCCGACAGCCACGTACCGTTCGCCGAACGCGCCGCTGCTGATGTGCCGGCCGCCGCTGTTTTTCACGACGCCCTGGACTGCGTACAGAACGCCGACGTCGACGCCGTGGTAGTGGCGACCGCTGACGACACCCACCGCGAGATCGTGCACGCGTGCATCGAGCGTGGCCTGTCTGTTCTTTGCGAGAAACCGCTTACCACGTCAGCAGACCAGTCGCTGCAGTTGGTCAACGCCGAACGTGCGACCGGTCACCGGCTGGTACAAGTCGGCTTCATGCGCCGCTTCGATCCCGACTACCAGAACATCTATCGCACTTTGCAATCCGGCCGCGTTGGTGAACCCGTCCTGATCAGTCAGCGCCACCATAATCCCTTGGCTGTCATCACGTTTGATGACCAACAACTCGTATCGAGCTCTGCCTCCCACGACATCGATGCGTTCCGTTGGCTCACCGGTGAGGAGATCAAACAGGTTGCATTGGTAGCTAAAACCAGCCGAGATGGATCCACCGTCACCGTTGTCCTCACACTGACCTCCCAGTCGGGTGTCGTCGGCGTTATCGAGCTTGGCCGCGGGCCGGGGATGCATTACGACATCGGCTGCGAGGTCGTCGGCAGCGGTAGTTCAGTTACCCTCGACTCGCCGGCCCTCGCCGCCGATTGGATGGAACGCTTCCACGGCGCCTATCGCGCTCAGGACGCCGCGTGGCTGGCAGCAGTGGCCGCAGGGTCGAACACCGGACCGTCGGCCTACGACGGGTATGCCAACAACGCTGTCGTCGATGCGGCCCTGGACTCGCTGGCCAGTGGCCGCGCGCAGTCGGTACAGCAGGAGACGGAAGGCACTCTCGTCCGCAGAAAAGTCTGAGGTGAGCGCAATCGTCGGGCCCCCATCGCCGACGTGGTAACGGACGTACGTTCAATCCTGACCGCCCCTCCGGTTTGTCAGCAGCACGCGGATCGTGGTGATGTGCAGGATGGTCGAGAAGGGCACCAGGTAGGCCGGGAAAAGGACCATCGGCCATTGGGTGAACGCCGACGTCGGTGGGTCGGTATGCACCACGGCGAGAGCTTGGGATGCCAGGAATCCGGTGCCCACCGCCCCGACGAAATCAAGAAGGCCGAGCACCGACCAGGCAACGGGAATACTGGCCGAGGTCGACCAGATCAGGGCGATCACGGCGACGCAGGCAGTGACACCGACGGAGATGTCGCCGAACGCGGCTGGGTAGGCGAAGAAACCGGGAAGCTGACCGCCGACCTCCAACACCAGGAACACACACCCCAACCAACGAGCGGTCTGTGTGATGAGCAGCTCGGCGAGCGTTCGCCGATCGGCCAACAGCTCATCCAACGATGACCAGCGTGCCACCGCAATGGGTCCAATGATGACGAGCGCGAAGAATAAGTAGACGAGCCAGGGTGGCCGGTCCGGACCATCGTGAAAAGCCTCAACCCGGGTGCATCCCGCTGACAAGCCGAACCAGATTGCGAAGACGGCCAAAAGGACACCCGCCGGCCTCAGCGACTCACTGATCGAACGACCATGACGTATCGCAGCGCGATACATAATCACCGGCACCCACACGGTGAACACAACAGCTACGGATACAACCAAAACCGTGATGGTCACGGGTACGTCAGGAATCGGATGATCCACCGCTTCCTCCTCCACCAGTCCGTTCCGCGACACGGCCGGACAAGGACTGCCGATCGACCGCCGTTACGATGTCGCCTCGGCCCATGCGATATGCCCTTGGAAACCAAGCGTTTTGGCCATGTCGCGGTAGCGATCCCGATAGTCGCGATAGGCGGTGTCGTCGCCGTGGGCTCGTGCCAACAGTGCGCGCAGCCGCAACAGCCAAGTTTCACGCATCACCAGACCCTCATCGGCTCGTGCGGCTGCCAACCGCTCGATCGCGGCCCGGGCTTCGGCCGTATCGGCGGCGGCCCCGCGATCGAGCAGCATTTCCACCAATACACCCGTCGCAGGAATGCCCCAGGCCAGCAGGTGTTCGTCGCGAAACAGATGGTCGACGGCGGCGCGGATGTGCTATGGCCGTCATGCGACCCTCCGCCGATCCCGGGCCCCAGCGTTTCCAGGGTGCTCTAAGAATAGGCGGTCAGACACTCCGCAAGGAGCCCTCGGCATTCAGGGTGATTCCGACAGACTTTTGAGAGCCTCGTGCACTGACCCCGCCTTCGCGCATGTACCGCCGGCAGCCGAGCGGTGTGTCAAGACGTCGTCTTCAGCTGCCCTATTCCTGACGACGGATGGTTGCGGGCTCTTCAGATTGTCAAAGGAGGCGCTGCCCGCTTGGGCGCGACGTACTATGACGCCTTCCACGACAATCCGGGGTTTCACAGTGTTTACCTCGCTGGTCTTGATGGCATGGAGTTTCGCTTTGGCACACAGGTGCCCTCATCGTTGACCGCGAAGTCGGATTGCCGCATCGTCACCGACGACTAAGCAACTCACGGGCTCGAGAATCCGGAGAAGGTCGGTTGCGGATTTGCGATGGTCTCATAAAAGACCACATAAAGAGCTAGCCGTGAAACTCCGTGACCGGCAGATCTGTACCGCGCCCTGCGGCCTTGGCGAGTGAGACCCGCACGCCGTCACCGATCTCCGCGGCGCCCGACCCTGGCTCGCCGAATTCGAAACTGGTAGCGAGGATTTCCCCGGCGATCAGGTCGCGATGCGTTTCGGCCCAGTCGGCGCGTTGCGGCGGCACCGACATCACCACGCTGATCCGGTCGGAGACGTCCAGCCCGGTCGACTTGCGTAGCTCCTGCAGTTCGCGAATGCGATCCTTGGCCCAGCCCTCGGCCTCGAGCTCGGGCGTCACGGTGGCGTCCAGCACCACCAGCCCGGCCCCGCCCGGTAGCGGGGCGGTGTAGTCGGGGTCGGCGGCCACCAGCCGGGAGCTGTACTCGTCGGGTTGCAGCACCGCCGGGCCCGCGGTCAGCGTGCCGTCGGCGTTGACGACTCCCTCGCCGGCCTTGACCGCCTTGATCGCCGCCTGCACATCCTTACCCAGTCGCGGCCCGGCGACCCGGGCGTTCACGGTCAGCTCGAAACGACCGTAGCTGTCGATGTCCTCGGTGAGTTCGACCTTCTTGACGTTGAGCTCGTCGGCGATCAAATCCGTGAACGGTTCCAGCCGCTGTGGATTGTCCACGGCCACCGTGAGTTTCTGCAGCGGCAGCCGCACCCGCAACTTCTTCGCCTTACGCAGCGACGACGCCACCGAGCACACCTCGCGCACCTGATCCATCGCGATAACTAGTTCGGCGTCCGCAGGCAGCACGCCGGCCTCCGGCCAGTCGCTCAGGTGCACCGACCGCTCGGCAGTCACACCCCGCCAGATGATCTCGGTTGTTATCGGCAACAGCGGCGCGGCCAGCCTTGCCGTCACTTCGAGTACGGTGTGCAGCGTGTCGATGGCGTCGGGATCTTCTTCCCAAAACCGCGAGCGGGACCGTCGCACATACCAATTCGTCAGAGCCTCGGTGAACTGCCGCAGCTGCTCGCATGCCCCGGAGATGTCGCAGACGTCCATCGCGGCGGTCAGGTCGTCGCGCAGCACCGCAAGCTTTGCCAGGATGTAGCGGTCGAGGACATGCGGTGAATTAGTGCGCCAAGTACCGACTTTCGGCGCGTAGAGGGCCAGGAAACTGTAGGCGTTCCAGAACGGCAGCAGCACCTGACGTACGCCGTCGCGAATACCCTGTTCGGTGACGATCAAGTTCCCGCCGCGCAGGATTGGCGACGCCATCAAAAACCAGCGCATGGCGTCGGAGCCGTCGCGGTCGAACACCTCGCTGACGTCGGGATAATTGCGCAGCGATTTGCTCATCTTCTGGCCGTCGCTGCCCAACACGATGCCATGCGCCACACAGGTTTTGAACGCCGGTCGGTCGAACAGCGCGGTGGCCAGCACGTGCAGCGTGTAGAACCAGCCGCGGGTCTGCCCGATGTACTCGACAATAAAGTCGCCCGGGTAATGAGTCTCGAACCAGTCGCGGTTCTCGAACGGATAGTGCACCTGGGCGTAGGGCATCGAGCCGGAATCGAACCATACGTCGAAGACATCGGCGATGCGCCGCATCGTCGACCGCCCGGTCGGGTCGTCGGGATTGGGCCGGGTCAGCTCGTCGATGTACGGCCGGTGCAAGTTGTCGGGACGCACGCCGAAATCGCGCTCCAGCTCCTCGAGGCTCCCGTAGACGTCGATACGGGGATAGGCCGGGTCGTCGGAAAGCCAGACCGGAATCGGCGTGCCCCAGTAGCGGTTTCGCGAGATCGACCAGTCGCGGGCACCTTGCAGCCACTTGCCGAACTGACCGTCCTTGACATGCTCCGGATACCAGGTGATCTGCTGGTTGAGCTCAACCATGCGGTCCCGGAATTCGCTGACTTTAACGAACCACGACGACACCGCGCGGTAGATCAGCGGATTGCGGCACCGCCAGCAGTGCGGATACGGGTGATCGTACGTCTCTTGGCGAATCAGCACCGCACCGTTGGCCGCCGCCGGACCGGTGTGGTTTTTCAGGTCCCGAATGATGTGCGGATTGGCGTCGAAGACGTGCTGGCCTTGGTAATCCGGCACGGTGGTGTCGAATCGGCCCTTGGCGTCGACGGGCGTCACCGGCACGATGCCGGCTTTGTCGGCGGTATCCTTGTCGTCCTCGCCGTAGGCCGGCGCCAGGTGCACGATGCCGGTTCCGTCGTCGGTGGTGACGAAGTCGGCGGCGAGCACCCGAAAGGCGTTGGGCGAGTCCATGAAATACGGGAACGGCGGCAGGTAGCCGATGCCCACCAGATCGCTGCCGCGGTAACTGCCCAGCACTTCCGGTTCGTCGCCCAATTCTCGCGAATAGGCGGCCAGTCGGGCCTCGGCCAGAACCAGGCGGCGCTCCCCCGCCCGCACCTGCACGTAGGTGACGTCGGGATTGACGGCGACCGCCTGGTTCGACGGCAGGGTCCACGGTGTGGTCGTCCACACCAGCAGGTGAGCGCCCGCGAGCTGGCCGTCCGGCACGGCGAATCCGACGGTGAGCGCCGGGTCTTGCCGACTCTGGTAGACGTCGTCGTCCATCCGCAGCTCGTGGTCGGACAGCGGGGTTTCGTCCCGCCAGCAGTACGGCAGCACCCGGTAGCCCTCGTACGCTAAGCCCTTGTCCCACAGCTGTTTGAACGCCCAGATCACCGATTCCATGTAGGGCAGATCGAGCGTCTTGTAGTCGTGGGCGAAGTCCACCCATCGGGCCTGACGGGTCACATAGGCCTGCCATTCGTCGGTGTAGCGCAACACCGATTCGCGGCAGGCTTCGTTGAACGCCGCGATGCCCATCGCGTCGATCTGGGACTTGTCGGTGATCCCGAGCTGTCGTTCGACCTCGAGTTCGGCCGGCAGTCCGTGGGTGTCCCAGCCGAAGCGGCGCTCCACCTTGTAGCCGCGCATGGTGCGATACCGCGGCACGATGTCCTTGACGTAGCCGGTGAGCAGGTGACCGTAGTGCGGTAAGCCGTTGGCGAACGGCGGTCCGTCGTAGAACACGTACTCCGGGGCGTCGGCTCGTCGTGCGATGCTGGCCCGGAACGTGTCATCGCTCGCCCAATGGTCGAGGACCTCGAGTTCCAGCGCCGGTAAGTCAGGTGCACCGCCGGCCAGCTTGGGGTAGGCGTTGTCGGTCACTGCGTGCGTCGTCTCCATGTGCGGCTCTTCGGCCGGGGACGACGTTGCGCCGGTGCGCGAACGCCGCGGTACCACCCCGCTTGCCACGCCTGGGCGTGGCCGCTCGTTGGAAGGCTGTGACGGGCCCTGCCCGTTCGGGTCTACTGGGCCGGCTCTAAACCAGAAGCCGGCTGTTCTTCCGAAGGCTCCCCGGTGATCGCCGGATCGACGCCGCTGCAGGTGATTCTACGGGCCGCGGCAAATCAACCTCAGGCCAGCGCGGCCTTGGCGTCGGCGAGATTGTCCGCGCCAAGCACCAAACGGGTGTTGGTGGCGAGATAAGCGGTTTCCAGGTTGATCTTCGCGGCGCCGAGTTTGTGGACGACTTCGCCCAGCGCGCCGGGGCGGTCGGTGATGTCGAGGACGATTACCTCTTGCTCCTCGGCGATCTTGATGCCGGCGCCCTCCAGCGCTTCGAAGGCGGAGGTGGCATCGTGCACCAGGATGTGCACCTCCGCGTGCCCGCCCCCGCTGGTCAAGGCGCACAAACCGGCGATGTTGACGCCCGCCTTGCCCAGCACGTCGCCGATCAGGGCCAGCTCCCCCGGCTCATCGTCGAGATAGAGCGTCAGATCGGTCGCCATGACGGGCCCCCTTTGCACCGGTTGTTGGCGGACAGGTCAACGCTACCGCCGGCTCGCGGCCGAAGATCCATGAATCTCGGAGCGGTTTTCCTACACTGCGGCTGTGGCGTTTGACGCGGCATTTGCTCGCGACGTGGTGTTGCCGCTGGCGGAGGCGGCTTACATGGTGATGGGTGGTGGCACGGCCACCCTCCCGTCCGGTTACGCCCAGACCAGTTTGATCCAGGCCGACGCCGCCGTGCTCACCGCGATGGCGAGCCCCCACCCCGCGGTGACTGCGATGATCAAGAACACCGACATCTTCGGGCTGATGGGCCGTAACCCGACCACCGGCACCGCATTTGTGTCATTTCGCGGCACTTCGGACGTCGAGGATTGGCTCGCGGACCTCGACGCCGTCCCCGATGACTACCTTCCGGTCGCCGGCTTCGGGCAGGTGCACGCGGGCTTTCAGGACGTCTACGAACTTGCCCGGAAAAGCATCGCCGCGAACTTGGCCACCGCGGCAGCCGGCTGTAATCAGATCCTGATCACCGGGCACAGCCTCGGTGCGGCACTGGCCGTGCTTGCGGCGCCGGACGTCTTCCGGAGCATGCCGCCGAACAAGATCGAACCCCGGCTGATCACGTTTGCCGGCCCGCGGGTCGGATTGAACGACTTCGCCGACGCGTTCAACGCCGCCATCGAGAGCTGTTTTCGGGTGGTGAACTTTCTCGACATCGTGCCGTACGTCCCGCCGACGCCCTACGTGCACGTTGGCGCCCAAATCAACGTCGACAGCGGCGGGCCGGTCCAGATCGCCTGGCGGCACAGCCTCATCGCTTATCGGAACGGACTATCCGCCCTGATCGCGGCTCAACAATGACGACGCTCCCGGCACCGAGGGACAACACACCTCAAGTGCCGGGAGCGACAGTCGTTAGCGCTGTCCGCCTCCTCCTCGGGCCGTACACGGCCCGCATCGTCGCCGGACGTTTGTTAGGCGCCAACCTCCAACACGCCGGCGCGCCACAGCGCGGCGTAGAGCTGGCGCAACGGAACGCAGAGCAACCGCGCGGCTCCCACCACCAACGGGTCGCCGCCGATGAGCTGCTCCAGCTGGTCTTGGGGCCGCCTGGAGGTCCGCTTCGGCGCGGGCACTGGCATCGGCGTTGGGGCAGGCACTGCCCTGAGCCAGCGTGCGGGCGCCGCCGTTACCACTTCGTCGTACGGTACCGCGGTCATGATCGCCTCCTCGGCGGAAAGTCAAACGGGCATAACGGGATTCGATGTCCGTCCGAATCGGCGTCCGATGAGGCAACGTGCTGTCTAGGCCAAAGAAGGCTCAGCTACGAGCGACGCGCCCGGGGGCCGGATCGGGACGACACAGAGCCCGGATATCGATCCGGACTAGAACTGGAACTCATTCGTCCCTCACCTCCTCGCGGTCGCGCCACGTGCGGGTTATCGCACAATTCACACGCAAGCAGGAGCATGGAGAACCCGAAAACTCGGGAAACCGCACCCCACTCGTCACAGCTTTGGCAATACACGGCGTGTCCGGAGATTCCGGAAGCCACTTGGGCTCAACCCTTAAGCCGGGAGGAGCTGTCCTGACCCTGGGCGTCTCTCGACGTTCGGGGTCAGTGGCCTGTATCCGCGTAGACGCCTCACCTAACGAGGTGCTTACCCCGTCGATGATGCACGAACATTCCGCCCGGGTCAATTCGCCACACCTGAAAGTTTTCTGAGCGGCGTTAGGGCCCTGACCAGCCGTTATAAGTTCGTGACCGTCTCGATGCGCACCTCACCCCTCGGACGGGCGCAACCCCTTGATGACCAGCGAGACGACGAAATCGGCGGCTTCGGCCGCGGAGATGCCGTCGTCGGTGGTCAGCCGCCGGTGGGCCATGTGACCGATCAGCGCCGTCAGCGTGTAGGCGACCAACCGGGGCGGCGCGGCTACCACTTCGCCGCGCTGCTGGGCGGCGGCGATAAGAGTTGCGATGTCGTTGATGAATCGCTCATAAATGCCGCCGAGGTGCTGGTCGAAGCGGCTGTCCAGCGCATAGGCATCGCGGAACAGTAGCTTGGCGGTCGCCGGATTGGCTTCGAAGAATTCGAACGTCGCGCACAAGATGGCGCGAAATGGCGCCTCTGCGTAGCCGAATCGTGCGCCGCTCTGGGCCAGCGCGACCGCAACGTGAGTGCGCAGGGCATACTCCTCGGCGGCGATCAACTCGTGGAACAAGTCGTCCTTCGAGTCGAAATACCAGTACACCGAGCCGTAGGCCAGCTCCGCCTCGTTGGCGATCTCGGCGATCGTGGTGGCGTGAAAGCCGTTGCGGGCAAAGACTTTCTTGGCAGCGGCCATGATCTCATCACGCCGCCGCGACTTGTCCTCTGCACTGACCGCGGGGCGCCGACGCGTGCGGGTGCCGTCAGTCACCATCGATGAACTCGTCGAGACGTCCGACGGCGTCGATGAACTCCGAAACCATGTCCAGCACCACCGATCCCGCCGGTTGCACTTTGTTCAGCGAACCGACAACCTGGCCGACGAAGTAGGTGGCCAGCTCGCGAGCCTTGGAGTCAGGCTGGCCGGCAGCCTGGTTGATGCGCACCTGCGGGTCGCCGATCAGCGCACTCTGCAGCGGCATGCCGAGCGGGTCGGGACTGCCGGGCCGCTCCCACTCGTCGGTCCAGGCGGTGCGCAGCATGCGGGCGGGCTTGCCGGTCAACGATCGTGATCGCACGGTGTCCGACGACGTGGCGGCCAGGAACTTGTCCTTGACGACGGTCTGCGTCTCGGCTTCCTCGGTGGTCAGCCAGACCGACCCGCACCACACGCCTTCGGCGCCCAAGGCCAACGCCGCGGCGATCTGACGGCCGCGGGCGATCCCGCCTGCGGCCAACACCGGCACCGGAGCCACCGCATCGACCACCTCGGGGACCAGCACCATCGTCGCCACCTCGCCGGTGTGTCCGCCGGCCTCGGTGCCCTGGGCCACGATCAAGTCGACGCCGGCCTCGGCGTGCCGCCTGGCGTGCTGGGTGGTTCCGGCCAACGAAGCTACCAGTACATCGTGGTCATGGGCCCGTCGGACCAGGTCGGCCGGGGGCGGGCCCAGCGCGCTGGCGATCAGCCGGATGCGGTGAGCGAAGGCGACGTCCAGCAGTGGCTCGTAGCCCTTGGGCGAGATGTTGAGCTCGCCGGGCGGTAGACGCTCCTCGTCGGTGGGGACGGCGATGCCATAGCGGACCAGCAGGTCGTCGACGAATGCCCGATGCTGTTCGGGCAACAGCTCGCGCGCCTGCCGGGCGTCGATCCCGCCCCGGTCGGCGCCGACGTATTTGTGCGGCAGCAACAGGTCGACGCCGTACGGCTTGCCGTGAGTCTGCTCCTCGATCCAGGTCAGTTCGCTATCCAGCTGCCTCGGGCTGTGCGCGACGGCACCGAGGATGCCGAACCCGCCCGCATTGGACACGGCGGCCACCACATCCCGACAGTGGCTGAACGCGCAGATCGGGAACTCGACGCCGAGCATCTCGGCGACTCTGGTGCGCATGCCGGGAACCTATGAGTCAGTGACTGACGCGTCAATCACTCTTTACAGTTTCTTAACGGGTCGGCGGCTGGCCGTCCGGTGGCCAGCTCGCTAAGCCGTCTTCCAGCGGAACCTGCAGGCTGTGCAGGATCGACGCGACCATTCGCCACGCACCGATCGCGGTGACAAGCTCGACCAGCAGGGCCGGGTCGGCACCCAATTCGCGCTGACACGCCGCCCAGCTGTCGGCGCTCACCGCGCCGTCGCGCACCACGTCGTCGGTGGCCGCCAGCACTGCCCGCTCCACGGGCCCGAACGCCGGGTAGGCCTGCCAATCGCGGACGCCAAGCAAGTCTTCAGCGCTGACCCCAAGCCCCTGGGCCACCCGCCAATGCTGCGTCCATTCGTAATCGCTGGCGGTGAGCCAGCCAATGCGCATGATGAGCAGTTCGCGCAGCCGCGAGTCCAGCATCCCGCGCCAGAGCATGGTGGCGAGCAGGTCGTTGAGGGCGCACGCCAGCTTGGGATGGTTCAGCAGCACCTGGAAGATGGCGAGCTCGGCCATGTAATCGGGTACGCCGGCTTCGTCGGCGGCGGCCTTGGCCTCGCTGACCGGCAACCGAGCAACTCGGGAGTCTCTCGTCGGCGGTGTCATGAGCCGCTGGGAAAATCGCGTAAACCGTTAACCGGCAACGGCCCCCGGCTCGGAGAAGGGTGAACCGAAGTCGGCCACCCTCTCAAACCCGCGTCTGCGGGCCGTGTCGGCGGCTCGGCGGATCAAAGCGTTCGTCACGACGAAACCGGCGTGATCCGTTACCACGAACGGAGACAGCAGCCGGTTATGCACGAAACCGACCGCGAGCCCGCTGGCAGGATCGGCCCACCCGAGCGAGCCGCCGAGCCCGACGTGACCGAATCCCGGCATCACGCTGAACGGCAGCGTGTGGTATCCGAGATGGAAACCCAATGGCACCACGAGGTTTCGGTCCAGTCGCAGACTCTTTCGTCCGGTCAGACCCGCCACCAGCTCACGAGAGAGAAACTGGATGCCCTCGATCTGGCCGCCGTTGGCGATCGCACCGTACATCCGGCCCAGACCGCGCGCGGTGACCACGCCATTGGCTGCCGGGATTTCGGCGTCCATCATCGGGATATCTCCTTGCACAAAGGCTTTCATTCCAGGGAAATACATGGAGCCGAACCCGCCTGACATTGGCAACGCAGCGATTGCCGGTGCCACCGCGTTGAACACGGGATTGGGAATGGCGCGCTGCGGCATGATGATCTGCGCGGGCCGGGTCGGTGAGTCGACCGGTGGGCGGCCGAGGTGTATGCCGTCGGTGTGCAGCGGTTCCGCCAGCTCCTGGCGGAAGAGCTCGCGCATGCCCTGGCCGGTGACCGCGCGGGCCAGACCCGACATCAGCCAGCCATAGGTCAAGGCGTGATAGGCGGGTTTGCCGAACGCGTAACCAGCGGGCGACGCCGCTAGACGGTCTTCCATCACTTCGTGATTCAGCAAGTCTTCCTTGCTGGCGCCGCGCAGCGCGGACAGACCGGCTCGGTGCCGCATCACCTGGCGGACAGTGATATCCGCTTTGCCGTTGGCGCCAAACTCCCGCCAGTACTCGGCGACGGGCGCGTCGTAGTCGATCAGTCCGCGATCGACGAGCCGGTGAATGACGGTCGAGGCCATGCCCTTTGTCGCCGAAAACACCATGGTGGCGGTGTCAGCCGACCACCGCACCCGCCCGCGCCGGTCCGACCAGCCGGTCCACACGTCGACGACGGGTTCGCCGTCGAGGTAGACCGCCATCGCCCCGCCGCCGAAGCGACGGTGCGGGAACATGCTGGCGAAGCTGCGCACCGCGCAGGCAAAGTGTGGATCGGCTGCGCCGTGAACACCGCGCGGCAGCACTGACCGGCGATTGCCCACCACTTCGAGGGTCATACCGTTGAATTTACCGTTCGCGTCCGCAAACAACCTGGAAGTTACCCTTCCGTTATCGATGCGAGCTTAAGTATTTGCTGTGCCGCCAGGGCCGGCGTCAATTCCCCAGCGAGCACCCGCCGCTCGACTTCGGCACGACCTTTGCGGACCGCGGGGTTGGACAGCACCCGGTCCAGCACCGTGTCGCGGACCATCTGCCAGGTCCAGTCGACCTGCTGAGCTCGCCGCCGCGCCTCAAACTCCCCGGCCTCGCTAAGCACCTTTTGATGCCGCTCGACGGTCTCCCAAAGCTCCTCCAGCCCGGTACCTTCCAGCGCGCTCATGGTGAGAACCGGTGGACGCCAGAGAGTTTCGCGTGGATAGATCAGCCGGATCGCTCCGGAAAGCTCGCGTGCGGCTTTGCGCGCCTCACGCAGGTGCTCGCCGTCGGCTTTGTTCACCACGACGATGTCGGCGAGTTCCAACACACCCTTCTTGATGCCCTGCAGCTGATCGCCGGTGCGCGCCAGGGTCAAAAAGACGAAGGTGTCGACCATGTTGGCGACCGCCACCTCGGATTGGCCGACGCCGACGGTCTCCACCAGGATCACGTCGAACCCGGCGGCCTCCATCAACACGATGGTTTCCCGGGTGGCCTTGGCCACCCCGCCGAGGGTGCCCGATGTCGGTGACGGGCGGATATAGGCGTCCGGATGCACCGCCAGCCGCGGCATCCGGGTCTTGTCGCCCAGGATCGATCCACCGGTGCGGGTGGACGACGGGTCAACGGCCAGTACGGCGACCCGATGTCCGCGCTCGATCAAGTACATGCCCAGCGCTTCGATGGCGGTCGACTTGCCCACCCCGGGCACCCCGGTGATGCCGACATGGTGAGCGTTTCCGGCCGTCGGCGTCAGTGCCAGCAGCAGCTGCTGTGCCTGCTGGTGATGATCCGGACGGGTCGACTCGACCAATGTGATGGCTCGCGCCAGCGCCGCACGGTCGCCGCTGCGGACAGCTGCGGCGAGGTCGTCGATGCTGCCGCCGTTATCAGTTGCCATGTGGCTAGAGGGTGTACCCGAGACGCTCGGCCAGCTTCTTCAGCAGATCGATTGCCGCGTCCGCGATTACCGTACCCGGCGGGAAGATCGCGGTGGCCCCGGCGGCGTACAGCTCGTCGAAGTCGCCCGGCGGGATGACCCCGCCGACCACGATCATGATGTCCGGCCGGCCTACCTCGGCCAACGCGTCGCGCAGTGCGGGCACCAAGGTCAGGTGACCGGCCGCCAGCGAGGACACCCCCACCACATGCACGTCGTTGTCCGCGGCTTGGCGGGCCACCTCGTCAGGTGTGGAGAACAGCGCGCCGACGTCGACGTCAAACCCGATGTCGGCGAACGCCGTTGCGATCACCTTCTGCCCGCGGTCGTGCCCGTCCTGACCCATCTTGGCCACCAGAATTCTGGGCCGACGGCCGTCGGCCTCGGCGAATTTCTCGACGAGTTCGGTGGCGCTGACCATGTTGCCGGCCTTTCCAGCTTCGTCGCGGTAAACCCCGGCGATGGTGCGGATCTCGGCCTGGTGACGCCCGTAAACCTTCTCCAGTGCGTCGGAGATCTCGCCGACCGTGGCCTTGGCCCGAGCGGCGTCGACGGCCAGTGCCAACAGATTGTTGCCGAGTCCATCCTCGCCCGCACGGCCGTGGGCGGCGGCCGCGCGCGACAACTCTGCCAGAGCGGCATCGACGGCCGCCTGGTCCCGATTTGCCCGCAGCTCTTGCAGTTTGGCCAGCTGTTCGGCACGCACCCGACTGTTCTCGACCTTGAGGACCTCGACCTCCTGATCCTCTTCGACCTGGTACTTGTTGATCCCGATCACCGGCTGGGCCCCGGAGTCGATGCGGGCCTGGGTGCGCGCGGCGGCTTCCTCGATGCGCAGCTTGGGGATGCCGTCGTTGATGGCCTGCGCCATCCCGCCGTGCTCGGCGACCTCGGCGATGTGGGCACGGGCTCGCTGCGCGAGTTGATATGTCAGCCACTCCACGTAATAGGAGCCGGCCCAGGGATCGATCGGCCTGGTGGTGCCGGACTCTTGCTGCAACACCAGCTGGGTGTTGCGCGCGATGCGCGCGGAGAAGTCCGTCGGCAACGCCAGCGCCTCGTCGAGTGCGTTGGTGTGCAGCGACTGGGTGTGACCCTGGGTTGCGGCCATCGCCTCGATGCAGGTGCGCGCGACGTTGTTGAACGCGTCCTGGGCGGTCAGCGACCAGCCTGAGGTCTGCGAATGGGTGCGCAACGACAGCGATTTGGAACTCTTCGGGTTGAACTGCGCGACCAGCTCGCTCCACAGCAGCCGGCCTGCCCGCAGCTTGGCCACCTCCATGAAGAAGTTCATCCCGATGCCCCAGAAGAAGGACAGCCGCGGCGCGAACTTGTCGATGTCCAGCTCGGCGTCCAAACCGGCTTTGATGTAGTCGACGCCGTCGGCCAGGGTGTAGGCGAGCTCGAGATCCGCTGTGGCACCGGCTTCTTGGATGTGGTAGCCGGAAATCGAGATCGAGTTGAATTTCGGCATCTTGGCGCTGGTGTAGGCAAAGATGTCGGAGATTATGCGCATCGACGGCTTCGGCGGATAGATGTAGGTATTGCGCACCATGAACTCTTTGAGGATGTCGTTCTGAATGGTGCCGGCGAGCTTCTCCGGGGCCACGCCCTGCTCCTCGGCCGCCACGATGAAGAGCGCCAGCACCGGAAGGACGGCGCCGTTCATCGTCATCGAGACCGATATCTGATCGAGCGGGATGCCGTCGAAGAGGACTTTCATGTCCTCGACCGAGTCGATCGCCACGCCGGCCTTCCCCACGTCGCCGGCCACGCGCGGATGGTCGGAGTCGTAGCCGCGGTGCGTCGCCAGGTCGAAGGCGATGCTGAGGCCCATCTGCCCGGCCGCGAGGTTGCGGCGGTAGAAAGCGTTCGAGTCTTTCGCGGTGGAGAACCCTGCATACTGCCGGACCGTCCACGGGCGCAGGACGTACATGGTGGGGTACGGTCCGCGCAGGAACGGCGGCATGCCCGGCATGGTGTCGAGGTGATCGACCTCGGCGAGG
>NZ_DATFZD010000005.1:0-11902 GCF_035314665.1 Mycobacterium sp.
CCATGACGAAACGTCGCGTTCCGGCCAGCCCGGCGGCATCGATCACCCGGATCGCCGCGTCGCGGTCGACGGCGTAGGTGCGGGCCGGGTTGCCGCCACCGGCCCCGGCGGAGAACACCACCGCGTCGTTCCCGGCCAGCAGCTCGGCCAGCGCGTCGGTGTCCAGGATCTCGATATCCGCGACGACCGGACGGGCACCGGTTGCGGCGACGTCCTCGGCGTGGTCGGGATTGCGGAAGACCGAGGTCACCTCATCACCACGCTGGCTGAGGCTGCGGGCCAGGTGCAAAGCGACCTTGCCGTGGCCGCCGATGATCACGATGCGCGACATGACTCTCGACGCTACCGGCCGGCTAGGCACCCCCGCGGCGAGCCGTCCAACGGGTTGGTCAACAATCGAGGAACAACCTCATGTCTAAGGAGAAGTCATGGCTGAAGCCGTAATCGTCGAGGCGGTACGTTCACCGATCGGCAAGCGCAACGGTGGGCTGTCCGGCGTGCACGCCGCCGACCTGTCCGCCCAGGTGCTCAACGGCCTGGTCGAGAAGGCCGGCATCGATCCCGAGCTCGTCGACGACGTGATCTGGGGATGTGTCTCGCAGGCCGGCGAGCAGGCCATCGACATCGGACGCACCGCCCTGCTGACCGCGGGCTGGCCGGAGACGGTGCCCGGCGTCACCGTCGACCGCCAGTGCGGATCCAGCCAGCAGTCGATCCACTTCGCCGCCGCCGGTGTGGTCGCCGGCCACTACGACGTCGTCGTTGCCGGTGGGGTCGAGTCGATGTCGCGAACTCCGATGGGATCCTCCTTGGCCAACGGCGGTCGGCCCTACTCGCAGGCCTTCCTGGACCGGTATCACGGCGCCATCCCGAACCAGGGCGTCGGCGCGGAGATGATCGCCGAGCAGTGGGGATTCGACCGCACCAAGGTCGACGAGTACTCCCTCGGTTCGCATGAAAAGGCCGCTGCCGCACAGGATTCCGGTGCTTTCGACGATCAGATTGTCGGCATCAAAGATCAGGACGGAAACGTCGTCCTCAAGGACGAAGGCATCCGTCGGGGCACGCCGATGGAGAAGATGGCGCAGCTGAAGCCCGCTTTCAAGGAGGACGGCGTCATCCACGCCGGGAACTCCAGCCAAATCTCCGACGGCTCGGCGGCGCTGCTGTTCATGTCGGCGGAGAAGGCGAAGTCGTTGAAGCTCAACCCGATCGCCAAGGTGCACACCGCCACCCTGGCCGGCGCCGACCCGGTGATCATGCTGACCGCGCCGATCCCGGCGACCCAGAAAGCGCTGAAGCGCTCCGGCCTGAAGCTGGAGGCCATCGGGGTGTTCGAGGTCAACGAGGCGTTCGCGCCCGTGCCGTTGGCCTGGTTGAAGGACATCGGGGCCGACGAGAAGAAGCTCAACCCCAACGGCGGCGCGATCGCCCTGGGCCACCCGCTCGGCGGATCCGGCGCCCGGATCATGACCACGATGCTCTACCACATGCGGGACAAGGGAATTCGCTACGGCCTGCAGACGATGTGCGAGGGCGGCGGTCAGGCCAACGCCACCATTGTGGAGCTGCTGTGACGGAACCCGCGGCGCTCACCGAGCGCCGGGGCAACGTCCTGGTCATCACGCTCAACCGGCCAGAGGCCCGCAACGCGGTCAACGGCGCGGTGAGTACCGCCGTTGGCGACGCGCTCGAGCAAGCCCAAAACGACGATGGGGTGCGGGCGGTGGTGATCACCGGCGCCGGCGACAAATCCTTTTGTGCCGGAGCAGATCTCAAGGCAATCTCGCGCCGCGAGAATCTGTATCATCCCGACCATGGCGAATGGGGCTTCGCCGGCTACGTCCACCATTTCATCGACAAGCCGACCATCGCCGCGGTCAACGGCACCGCGCTGGGCGGCGGTACCGAGCTGGCTCTGGCCAGTGATCTTGTGGTGGCCTGCGAAAGCGCGACGTTCGGTTTGCCCGAGGTCAAGGTCGGGTTGTTCGCCGCCGCCGGCGGGGTGTTCCGGATCGTGCATCAGCTGCCGCGCAAGGTCGCGCTCGAGATGGTGCTTACCGGTGACCCGATCAGCGCCGCCGACGCCGCCAACTGGGGCTTGATCAACCAGGTCGTCCCGGACGGCACGGTGCTGGACGCCGCACTGGCTCTGGCCGAGCGGGTCACGGTGAACGCGCCGTTGTCGGTGCAGGCCAGCAAGCGGATCGCCTACGGTGCCGACGACGGCGTCATCCCGGACGAGGAACCCGGCTGGGCCCGCACCCAACGTGAATTCGGCGTAGTGCTGAGGTCCGAGGACGCCAAAGAAGGCCCGCTGGCGTTCGCCGAAAAGCGCCAACCGGTCTGGAAGGCGCGCTGACTGGAGTCAGAGCGGCATCAGGTGGTCGACGGACCGATGGATGCGACCATCGATGATCGGCACGCACTCGTCGGGCAGCTCGACAGTCGCTGCCACCCTGCTGCGGTCCAGTCCGTCGAGAAAGCGCGGTAGCTCGTCCATGGCTCCGGACCGTAGGTCGTGGATTACTACCACCGTGTGCTCTTGCGCCGTGACATCGGATAGCGCCCGATCGACCCACCCGACAGGATCCGCCCAATCGCGCGGAACGCTATTCCATAACACGCAGGTGTGCTCCCCGCTGACCAGATAATCGACCGCAGTGCGGTTGAGGCACCTCCGGTCGAGCTGTCCCTCGGTGCCCCAGGGACGGAAGAGGAAGTTCTCGCCGATGAATTCCCGTAAAACGTCGTGCGCCGTGCCGATTTCGGCGATGGTTTCCGGCTCATGCAGTTCGCCGAGTGGCCGGCCGTGAGTCAGCGAGTGATTGCCCACCCGGTGACCCTCCCGAACCATTCGGTTGAGCAGCGCGCGTGCGGCTGCGTCTCCGTCGACGCGGTTGGCGACGACGAAAAAGATCGCGCGCAGCGACCTCTCCGCGAGGATGTCGAGCACCTGGTCGGTGACTCCAGGCGTCGGTCCGTTATCGAAAGTGAGCGTGCAAAGAGCGGCTGCTTCAGTCGGCGATTGGCGAGATGACCGCTGGCTTGTTCTCGATGTCGTCTGACCAGTTACCGCAACGCGGGTCTATCACTGAACGACTGGATGTCGCGGCCGAACTGACCTACGCGCTGTTCGTCAACAATTTGGTCGCCGCGTCCTTCACGGTGGAATTCGCTGCGGCGGCAAACCACAACGAGTCCCTCAAACAAGCGTATTTCAATCACCAGCAAACGCAACGGCGGCAGGTTATGCGCTTCATCGAAGATCTGATACCCGGAGCAGAGACCGACTTATCCGTTGGGCTCATCGAGACATTCCTGCTTGGGATGGCGATGCGCCGTCCCTTCAGCACCGACGAAACCGCATTTCGGGCCGAATTCGACGCCCACGCTCAACTGTTGGTCGCCCATCTGATCGCGCAAGGAAAGGAGCATTCAGCGCAATGACGACCGTCACGCCCGACAGTGCGCTTGACCCTCCCGTCGACGGGAGCATCGCGGGCAGCAAAGGCAAGCCCCTCTTCCTGAAACGCTACGAGCATCCGAACGCCCGATACACGCTGGTTTTGGTGCATGGCACCGCGGGCTACAGCGCGGCCTACCACAATTTCGCCGAGCAATTTCGGCGAAATTTTCCCGCGACGGTCTGGGCCTTCGACTTGACCGGTCACGGCCGCACCCCCGGGCCTCGGGGCGTCTTCAGCTTCGACGACTTCCTCGAGGACGTTCGAGCGGTGTCCGACCACGCGGCCGACCGCACCGGCCTTCCGGTGGTGCTGCACTGGGCCAGCCAGGGCGGCGAGATTGCGTTCCACGCGCTCGCCCGCTGTCCGCGGGTGGCCGGCGCCGTGTGCATGAACATCTTGCTGAACGACGAGCTGCAGATGAACCGTGCGATTCGGTTGATGCGTTCGGAGGTCATCGGCCGGCTGGCCAGGGGTCTAGGCGACCGGGTTCGGGTACCGCTCCGCCGGGTCATCGACTTCAAAGCGGCCTATCAGGAGGACCCAGATTTGTTGCCCGAGAAGCTGACTGACCCGCTCAATGTCTGGTCCTACGGCTTCAAGAGTTGTCACTCCGTCTTCAACTACAAGCCGCGTGAGCCTTCCGCGGCCAATACCAAGCCGGTCCTGGTCGCCTGTGGCGAGCAGGACGAGGTCGTCGACCCCGACCATGCCCGGGCCTGCTTCGAACGCATCGGCGGCCCAAAAGACCTTTTTGTGATGCCCGGCGGTGGGCACCAGCTCATGCTCTTCGAGACCGAGCTGTATAGCCGGATTGTCGACTCATGGATCCGCGAGCGCGTCTTGAATCGAGCGCAGGCCTGGACCGCGCCGCTCGTCATCGAAGAGCAGGGATACTTCGACTTCCTCCACCGCGAGCGGCGCAATGAAGCCAGCGGCGAGCCGGACTACCGCTACTCCTGGCTGGACAAGCTCCTCACGAGAGTTCACAACGGCACGATTGAACGCGGTGTGCGCTACTTCGCCCAAGCCCAGGACAGTGCACAATGGCGGTTCACCGAACAGCTCGTCAGCAAAATCGACTGCGTCGCTTGGCAATTCTTGCGCGACTACCTACCTGAGTCCTCGGCTACCGAGCGCCCGCGGATGGCGGTGGTCGGCTGCGGCAGCGGTACCGCGATCCGTTGTTTGCTCGAGGTGGAGCCCCAGCTTCGGGAATGGGAAATCGATGGCTTCGACGTCGATTACAAAGCCATCCGGGCAGCGAGGCGGTCCTTCGCCGATGCCGCGAGTGTTCAATTCCATGTCGGCGACATCCGCGATCCAGGCGTGCTACCCAGCGACCAGTTCGACGTGGTCTATACGCACGGAATACTGGACCACTGTGCCGAGCACCGTACGGTTCTGGCGAATGTCTATCGTGCGTTGAAACCCGGCGGGCGGGTGTTTTATGTGGCGCCAGACCGGAATCTGTACACCTGGCTGGCCTTCGTCAGCATTGGCCCGTTGTTTGTGTCGGGCCTCTACAAGTCGAATCATGACTTTCGCCGGTTCGCAAGACCCACCGAACTTTCCAGGCTTCTCGAAGATCTCGGTTACCGGCCAGTGCGAAGGCACGGGGCGTTCGAGTCGCCGGCCATCGTGGGGCTTGAATACACGACCGCTCTGAACCCGTTTGCGGCGCAGCGCGCATTCCGCAAGCGCAGCCTTTCCGATCTCACGATCGTGCTGACGAAGGCCCGAAGCTGGCTCGGTGGAGGATATTTGGGCGAATACGTGGGAGCGGCGGAAAAACCCGTCGCGGGCGCGCGTCATGCGTAGCCCAGGGCCGCGTTTTCCACTCTGATCCGTACCGTGAGCAGTACCGCATTGGCCAGCGTGAAGGACGCCGCGGTCAGCCACGCTGTGTGCACCAGCGGGAGCGCCACGCCTTCGACGACGACGGCCACATAGTTCGGGTGATGCAGCCAGCGGTACGGACCCCGCCGTATCAACGGCGCCTGTGGCACCACGATCACCAACGTGTTCCACCGGTGACCGAGCGTTGCGACGCACCACCAGCGCAGCGCCTGGCTCAGTGCCACCAGCGCGACCATCGGCCAGCCGAGCCACGCGATGAACGGTCGGTGCAATGCCCACACCTCGGCGGCACACCCGAGCAGCAGCGCAGCATGCACCGCGACCATCACCGGATAGAGGCTACGGCCGAATTCCTTGCCGCCGTGGGCGAAAGCCCATCGCGCGTTGCGTTTCGACACGACTAGCTCGGCCAGCCGCTCGATGCCGATCGCCAGGATCAGCAGGTAGTACACGACCTACCAACCGAGCAGCACGAGTTCCGAGCAGAACCCCGGTCCCATCGCCATCATCAGCCCGAACGAACCCGGCGGCGGTGGATCGGCCATCTTGGCGCGAAGCACATCCAGCACCGACACTGACGAAAGATTTGCGTTGTCGCGCAACGAATTTCGGGTGTGATCAAGGGCATTGGCCGGAAGGTCGAGGGTGTGCTCGACGGCCTCGATCACCTTCGGCCCACCTGGATGGCAGACCCACGTCGAGATGTCCGCGGTGGTCAGGCCGTGGTCGGCGAGGAAGTTGCGGACGTCTTCGCCCAAATACTTCTCGGCGACGTTGGCGACCTCGGTGGACAACTTGATCTGGAACCCGTTACTGCCGATATTCCAGCCCATCACCTCTTCGGTGTCCGGGTAGAGCCGGCTGCGGGTGGCCAGCACCCCGGGCCCAATCGGCCTCAGAGCAGATCCCTTGGCGACGACGGCACCGGCACCGTCGCCAAACAGGCTGGCCGCCACGAGATTCGCGATGGAGTAGTCGTCGCGCTGCAGCGTCAACGAGCACAGCTCGACAGCGAGCAGCACCGCCACGTGATCGGGGAATGCGAGCAAGTAGTCGTGCATCCGGGCCACCCCCGCGGCCCCGGCCACACAGCCAAGTCCGAACAGCGGCACCCGCTTGACGTCGGGCCGCAAGCCGACACGCGTCGCCAGTCGAGCCTCCAAGGTCGGCACGGCCACCCCGGTGACCGTCGTCGAGAGGATGATGTCGACGTCGGAGGGCTTGACCTTGGCGGCGTCGAATGCTGAGAGCAGCGCGCGCTCGCCGAGTTCCAGGGCGGTCTCGATGAAGATGTCATTCGCCTCGGTGAAGCCGCTGAGTTTGCCGTATTGCGGCAGCGGCAAGGCGATGCGGCGGGTCTGCACGCCGGCGCTGGCGCCGAACCGGTCGAACTGGGGCCCGCCGAAGCCGGTCAGGCCCGACAGTGCCTCTTGCTGGCCGACCTGGTGTGGCGGGAATTCGATCGAAACCGCTGCGATTGTGGCGGACTGCGTGATGTGGGCGTTCCCCCCCTGCTCGCCGGGCGTTACAGGGCGCATTTCGTAATCGTATCCATGTGGTCAGTCGCGGCTGGGCCGCTTCGTCGATCAATCTAAATACCGGAACTAAAGTACAGCATATTGGATAATTGCGTCCGGGCCGTGAGTCAAGCGACAGGGCGGCGGAACCGGGTGACTCAGCGCGCCAATATGTGCACAGCCTGTTCGAATACCGTAGGTAGCAGTGTGCATGCGGGCACGATGGCGCGCCGCGCTGCGGTGGGCACAGTTGTGAGTACCAGCCCGCGGGTGAGCAGTCGGTAATCGCGGGTGATTCGATGCCAGGCCGATTCGTATGACGACGGCATGCCGTCGGCGATGGCACTCACCGCCGCGGCGGCCTGCTTGACGGCCAGACTGACGCCCTCACCGGTGAGCGCGTCCTCGTAACCGGCCGCATCGCCCACCAACAGCACCCGTCCCGCGACCCGGCGCGACACCACCTGTCGCATGGGTCCACAGCCGCGAGCCCGTCCGCGGGCGGCGCCTTGCAGATGGTGGGCCAGTCGCGGGAACCAGGCAAGGTCCGGGCGCTCACCCGACAGGATCGCGACGCCGACAAGATCGGGCTCGACGGGTGTCACATACGCTTCGCCCCATCGTGACCAGTGCACTTCGACGAACTCCGACCACGCCGGCACCTGGTAGTGCCAGCGCACCCCGTACCGCCGAGGTCGTCCGGGCACGGCGTTGATTCCGACGGCGCGGCGGACCGTTGAATGCAATCCGTCCGCGGCAATCAGCCATTTCGCGCGGATCCCGGCTGCCGTGACGCCGTTGGCATCTTGGTCGACATTGCTGATGCGCGTCGAGATCCAGTCGGTGTCTTGTTCTTTGGCGCGTGACGCCAGCGCGGCATGCAAGGTGGTACGTCGCACACCGCGCCCGGGGCTGCCGCGGAAAAGTGCTTCGGCTCGGCGGTGCTCGTCCAGATAGGCGATACCCCGCAACGGCATCCCGGCAGGATCGACACCCAGCGACACCAGTTCGGCCAAGCCGCCGGGCATCAGGCCTTCGCCGCACGCCTTATCGATAGGAATGTCTCGCGGTTCCGCCACGATGACCGAAAGCCCTTGTTGGCGAGCATTTATCGCCGCAGCAAGACCGGCCGGGCCGCCGCCGGCGATCAGCAGGTCGGCATCGTAGGCGCTCATGCGTAGCCCAGTGCCGAGTTCTCAATTCGGATCCGTACCGTCAGCAGCAGCGCGTTGGCCAGCGTGAAAGCAATGGCGGTCAGCCACGCGGTGTGCACCAGGGGCAGTGCGAACCCCTCGGCCACCACGGCCACATAGTTCGGGTGGTGCAGCCACCGGTACGGGCCGCGTCGTACCAACGGGGCCTCCGGCAGCACGATGACCAAGGTGTTCCAGCGTCGGCCCAGTGTGGTCACACACCACCAGCGCAGCACTTGGCTGGCCGCCGCGACGGCAAGCATCGGCCAACCCAGCCACCAGATGACGGGCCGGTGCAGTGCCCACACCTCGATGACGCAGCCGAGGAGCAGCGCCGTGTGCAGGGTGACCATTACCGGATAGTGGCCGTGACCAAATTCCTTGCCGCCGTTGCTGAAAGCCCATCGCGCATTGCGCTTGGCTACCACCAGCTCTATCAGCCGTTCGATGCCGACGGCGAGGATCAGCAGGTAGTACATGGCCTACCAGCTCAGCAGCACGAGCTCGGCGGAGAAGCCGGGGCCCATGGCGATCATCAGTCCGAAGGAGCCCGGTGATGGCGGGTCGGTCATGGTGTCCTGGAGGATGTCCAGCACGGAAACCGACGATAGGTTTCCATTGTCGCGCAGAGACTTTCGGGTAAGGTCGAACGCTTCTGCGGGCAGGTCGAGCGCGTTTTCGACCGCGTCGATCACCTTTGGGCCGGCCGCGTGCAAGACCCATCTCGAGATGTCCGCGGTGGTCAGCCCGTGGTCGCCGAGGAAGTTGCGGACGTCTTCACCCAGGTATTTCTCGACGACGGTGGCGATCTCGACGGACAGGACGATCTTGAACCCGTCGGTGCCGATGTTCCAGCCCAGCACGTCTTCGGTATCCGGGTAGGTACGGCTGCGCGTGGCAACCAGTTTCGGTCCGATCGGTGCCCGGTCGGCTCCGGTCGCGATGAGGGCGGCGGCGCCATCACCGAACAGGCTGGAGGCGACCAGATTCGCGATCGAACGGTCTTCGCGCTGAACGGTTAACGAACACAGTTCGACCGCGAGCAGGGCCGCTACCTGATTGGGGAAAGCCCGGAGATAGTCATGGACGCGAGCCGTTCCGGCCGCACCGGCGACACAACCCAGGCCGAACATCGGGACGCGCTTGACATCGGGTCGAAGACCCAGCCGACTCACCAGCCGCCCTTCCAGTGAGGGAACGGCGAGCCCGGTGACCGTCGTCGAAAACACGACATCGATCTCGGAGGGCTCGATTTCGGCGGCCTCCATTGCCGATTTCAACGACCGTTCACCCAGCTCGAGCGCGATGTCAAGGTAGGCCGCGTTGGCTTCGGTAAAGCCGCTGAGCTGGCGGTATCGCGACAATGGCAGCGCAAGGTGGCGTGTCTCAACGCCGCTGGTGGCGGCGAACCGTCGAAACTCTGGACCGGCGAAATCGGCCAAGGCCGTTATCACTTCGTCTTGGCTGTGCCGGTGCGACGGGAACTCGACGGCCACCGAGGCGACCGACGGTGTTCCCGTCGTTAGTTCGGACAGTTGGAGGTCAGGTGTCACGGGACGCGCGCCCGGAATTAGGTTGCCCACACTGGAGATACGAATTTGCTTCGCCGCCGGTTCAATGCGCCTCAAAATGCCTGCGCCGACTGCTAATTCGACGGCTGTCTAACTGCGTTTGACACCGAAAGCCGGTTGCCGGTTTAACGCGCATGCGTTCCGTCTACGTTGAGGGGTGTGCGGATTCTGGTGACGGGCGCGACCGGTTACGTGGGATCGCGGCTGGTGACGGCATTGGTCTCAGCCGGCTATCAGGTGCTCACCGCCACTCGCGATCCTGCGCGGCTTGAGCGGATGGGCTGGTTTGACGACGTCACCCCCGTGACTCTGGACGCCTCCGACGCCGAGTCGGTTCGCGGGGCGTTCGACGCTGCCGGCCCGGTCGACGTCGTCTACTACCTGGTCCACGCAATCGGTCAACCCGGCTTCCGCGATGCCGACCGGGCCGCGGCCGGCAACATCGCCGCGGCTGCCAAGGACGCCGCCGTGCGTCGGATCGTTTATCTGGGCGGCTTCGTCCCCGACGACCCCGATGACGGGGCGCTGTCCGAACATCTCACCAGCCGGGCAGAGGTGGCCCAGGCGCTGACGATCGACGGCGGTCCGGAAGTGGTGTGGCTCGGCGCGGCGTTGATTTTCGGTGCCGGCTCGACGTCGTTCGAGATGTTGCGCTACGTCGGTGACCGGTTTCCGGTCATTCCGATCCCCGCCTGGATGGACAACCCGATCGATCCGATTTCCATTCGTGACGTGCTGCATTACATGGTCGCCGCCGCCGATGCCGGACAGGTACCGGCGAGCGCCTATGACATCTCCGGCCCCGACCGGACGTCGTACCACGCGCTGCTGAAAACCTATGCGCGGATTTCCGGCAAATGGCACACCAGTCTGCCCGCGCCCGGAGTGGATACCGCGGTGGCGTCGTGGGTTACGTCGGTGGCGCTGCCGGTGCCCGACGGGTTGGCGGCCGATCTGGTGCAGTCGCTGGATCACCCGATGCAGGCGGCCGGCTCAGGCCTGCGTGATCTGGTCCCCGACCCTCCCGACGGGTTGGTTCCGGTCGAACAGGCGATCGTCCGGGCACTATCGAGCCGCCGGCCGCTTCCGGTCAACGCGCTGGCTGATCCGCACCACCTTGCCGACAGCGATCCGGCGTGGGCCGGGGGCGATGCGCTGCGGCTGCGACGACTCGCGGGGAGGGTGACACCATCGATCGCGCGGCCCGGTCTAGCGTTGGTAGATGCCGTCCCCGGGCCCATCGCCGGCGCTCTGCGCACCGGACTTGACATGCTGATCACTCTGACACCAAAGGTGCGTCTCGCGTGACCTCCCACAACAGTGCTTTGGGCGATATCCGTCGCGGGATCGTCAATGTCGCTGTGCCGCATAATGAACCGCCTTCAGTGAAGCGACGCAGGCGGATCGTCGTCGCGATCGTGCTGCTGCTCGGCGCGGGGGTGTTGGGTCTGGCCTTGCGCCGACACCCCGGCGAGTCGAGCTTCTACTGGCTGTCGCTGACGCTGGCGGCGGTGTGGGCTTTCGGGTCGTTCGCCTCAGGGCCGTTGCATCTGGGCGGCCTCTGCTGGCGTGGTCGCAACCAACGCCCGGTGATCAGCGGCACCGTGATCGGCCTGCTGCTCGGCGCCGTCTTCGTGCTCGGCGGGTTGATCGCCAGAGAGATTCCCGCGGTTTCCGAGCTGATCACCCGCGTGCTGCAATACGCCGACCAGGGACCGTGGCGGCTCACCATGGCCATCGCGCTGGTCGGCGGCATCGCCGAGGAACTGTTCTACCGGGGCGCGCTCTACACCGCGCTGGGTCGCTACCACCCGGCGCTCGTCTCCACCGTGGTGTACGTGGCCGCAACGTTGGCCAGCGGCAACCTGATGCTCGCGTTCGCCGCCATCGTCCTCGGGACGGTGTGTGCTCTGGAACGCCGCGCCACTGGCGGGGTGATGGCACCGATCCTGACGCACTTCGTCTGGACCGTGGTCGTGCTGCTGGCATTGCCCCCGCTGTTCGGTTTGTGAGCCCGCCGCGATCAGCTGTCGGTGAAGTCCGGTGCCCGACTCTCTTGGAAAGCCCTTGCGCCCTCGCGGAAGTCGTGTGATTTCAGCAGGACTGACTGACCCTCGAGTTCGCGCTGCAGGGTGGGCTCTAACTCGGTGAGCGTGGCCGCGTTGATGGCCTGTTTCGTCTTGGCGAACGCCACGGCGGGTCCGGACAGCAATCCGGACACCACCTTGTCCACCTCGGCGTCGAAGCTGTCGGCCGGGTAGACCGCGCTGATCAGGCCGCACGCCAGCGCGTCG
>NZ_DATFZD010000006.1:0-3376 GCF_035314665.1 Mycobacterium sp.
AGATCATTGCCAGCCACGACAGCGATCCCACCGCACCTACTGGCGCAGCCCACCGAAACGGCTCCTCGATCTTGATTGGGCAGATGTGATTTCGCCGTCAGTGGACGTGTCGTTGCAGTAAGACGGGCTCATTTGGGAACATATTTGGGAACAAAACGCATCGAAACCGCCCAGAACCCAGAGGTCGCAGGTTCGAATCCTGTCCCCGCTACCAGCGGAAATGACCCCAGAGGTGTGACCTCTGGGGTCATTTTCATGCCGCGTGGACACGTATTTGGACACATTAGCTAGTCTTACTAGTTAACTAGCTATCGTCTCAATCTCCTGGATCCGACCATTTGCCGATGATGATTGCGGCGGCCTGCTCTGCAGCGTCTCGATCGTCGTTTGCCAAAACGCGGTTTCCGCGAGTTCTTCGTTAAGTCGCACGGCGCGCTGCAGGACTTCGACAGCTTCATCGAGGCGGCTCACCGTCCCTAGGGCACCGCCATCGAAGGTTGAGCGCACGGACGAAACATCGGCACGCAACGCCGCGAGACGTACTGCGCCGATGCTGTGTGTTTGCCCGAGACGGCTCAGCTGTCAGTTCGGCAGGTGCAGTACCGGAACCGACAGGCCAGGGGCGTTGGCCAGTCGGCCATCATCAGAAAGGAGGTCGGCGCCAAGATGCGCGGCAAGCGCCACGTATACCGCGTCGGCGAAGGTGACGTTGGCGCGTAGTCGCCATGCGTCGGCGAACAACCCACGCACCTGGGTGGCGCGCAGCGGCCAGCCCATCAGCGCATCGATGGCCTGATCGATCTGCCCCCGTGTCAGGATGCAGTTCAGGTCCCATCGGCGCAGCACCGCGCCGCACTCCACGAAGAACAGCTCGGGCACCCAGGGCACTGCGTCGGCGGGCAACAACGTCCGTAGCGCTCGCCCGCGAAGCGTATCGGCTGCCAGCTCGACGCCAGCGGAGGCGTCGATGACGACTGGGTTCACACCTCGCCAGCGGCGCGTGCTTCGGCGAGACTGTTAGCAGCCCGTACCCCGGGATCGACCGGTTCCCCCGCCTGACGACGGTCAAGCCACGCGGTGAAAGACTCCGGCGTGATCTCATCATCGGGGTTGAGGACCACCACGGCCGGGTCGGACGGGGTATCAGGGAGGTCAGCCACGAACTCCATTCTATCGATCTGCACGAATGCAGCGACAGTGTGGAGGCGGATACCCGAGCACGTGTCGGAACACGGTACGTCGCGGATGGATATCAGCGGTTACGCATGCTAGGCGAGTTCTGTTCCAATGCGAGTATCGCGCACCACATAAACCGCAGCTCACGGACGGGTTTTCGAGTCGAGATTCCGGGCTTGCATCACATACGCACCACTTCACTGGTGTTGTGCACTGCTAGGCGGGCGGCGGAAGATCGCGGCAGCGCGCCTCAGCGGCGAACTCGACCGCTTCACAGAGGATCTCGTTTTCGTCGCTCACGACGACTACGAGCCGCAAACGGCGCGTGCACTGCTGGCACACCTGCATCTCGCCGATGCGCCGGGCGAGTTGACCGCACCAGCCGCGCACAGCGCGGCGGCGACCCACCACAGCTCGTAGAAGCGGGTGGGTTCGCCGGTGACCGCTGGGCACAAACGCGATAGCGCGAGGAGGCGGTTATTGGTGTGAGCGTAGCTTCTCCGCGAAGCGATGAATGGCTTCGTCGGCATGCTGTTGTATTGCGGGGTCGCAGAAGTCGGCGACGATCTCCGACTGATCCACTAGGGGCCCGGTGACGGCGCCCGGTCGGCTGGCGTAGAACACGCCGCTGCGCAACTGTTCGTCGGTGAGTCCATCGACCAGCCGCTGGGCGCCCTTCTCCAACTGGTGTCCGACCCCCAGCGCGGGAAGGACGTAGGGCAACAGAAGATGATTCATCAAGGTCCGAGTGACGGGGCCCATGTCGCGCAATGCTTCCGTTCCCGCGGTGTTGCCCGGGCTCACAGTGAGCAGCCGCAGGCCGGGATGCTTTCGCGCCAGTGCCGACATCCACAACGCACCAAGGTATTTCACCTGTCCGTAAGCGAGAAACGGGGTGAATTTCCGCTGCTCGAAGAACGAACCGTCGATGACGCTGACGAACTCCTCCACCGAGTGGTTCGCGAACGTGGGCCGCGGCATCCGCATCATGGGAACACCGCGCGCGGCTTCGCTGCCCACGAGTACCGCGGTATTGGTTAATGCCCCGGCGTCGATGAGATTCTCAAGCAGTACAACGTGGCCCAGTACGTTGGAACCGAAGACCTGCGTGACGCGATCAGCGGTGAGCGCCAGCGGTGTTGGGCCGCCGGTGCCGCCGGCGTTCATGACTACCGAATGCAGTTCGCCATCCAAGGTGCTCAGCGCTGACCTCACCGAGTCCAAATCGGTCAGGTCCATTCGAATTACCGTGAAGATGGACCTGCCCGTGATGCGCTCCAGCTCGGCGGCCGCGGACCGCCCGCTGTCTGCGTTGCGACACGCCAGATAGATCCTGTCGAAATCGCCGGCAAGAGCGAGTTGCCGCGCCACCTCCTTGCCGAGCCCAACGTTGGCACCGGTGATCAGAACCGCCTTGGAAGACGTCGCAGCCATGCTGTTATTCCTTTCGATGAAGACTTCGTGCCGGCAGCCCAGGAGAGGGCTGGCCCGGCAGCCAAAGCTGGTCACCCGGCTTCGTCATTATGTATGGGAGGCTTCATTGGCGTACACATATTTTGTATCCTATGCTACATAATCACGCTGAGATGCTGATGTCAACCGTTAGGTCGTCCGGCGTAGATGGCTGTTGCTACTATTCAATACGCTGTAGTGGAGCGTATTTCGATGATCCTTCGAAAGGACTAGACGCACCGCGGCGAAGCAGCGCCGTAACGGCGGCAGCATAAATTCCATCGTTTTCTGTAGTGCAGGCTTCATAATTGTGTCGCGGTCGAGATACACTGACTTCCAGGTTGCCGCAAGCGGGTCCGCGCAGAACGGCGGGTAAGTCCATGTCGGGTCGCGGCGCCACGAGCACGACGCACGAGAACGCCGAACAGGATCAGACGAATCGGAGGGGGGATCAGGTCAGCGGGGCCCGCAGCGACGGATCTCGCCAGACCTGGCCAAAGTGATGGCAGCGAACGAATCGGTCACCGAGCCGCAACGGCTCACCCCCAAGGGACGGGCCACGCGGGAGCGGATCGTGGCGACAGCAGCGCAACTGATGTACGACCACGGTGTCGCCGGCACGAGTCTTGGCGACGTCCAGAAGGCGGCGGGCGTTGGTCCTTCGCAGGTGTATCACTACTTCGGGGACAAGGAATCCTTGATCAGGGCCGTCATCGCCCACCGCATCCACGCTCTTCTCGCAACGCTC
>NZ_DATFZD010000007.1:0-5942 GCF_035314665.1 Mycobacterium sp.
ACCGCCGTACCGCTGCACCACCGCCGCCGAGCGCTCCACCAACTCGGTCATGATCTCGCGCAACCGCTCGATGTCCACGGCGGCCGCGATGTCCATCGAGCGCACCACATCGGCGAACAGCACCGTCACCTGCTTGTACTCAGCCTGGCCATCCTGGCCTGTTAGCGGGGAACCGCAGGCATCGCAGTACCGGGCACTCGCCCGAGAGGGTTCGGTGCCACACGATGTGCACATAAGTCCAGCTGCGGTCACCGGAGCCTTCACACAAGTACCGGATTAATTACCAAGCTCAGCATAGGGCCGTGCCTGTCCAGGTGAGCGGCTTATCGGCAGCCACTTCGGCGTCCCAGCCAGAGGCAAGGAACTGAAGATCGCGACTCAGTAGTCCCGCGCCGAAATGGGACCAGATTGCAGTGGCGTACTACTGAGCTCATCGCACCCCACCTGAGCGACGATTCCCATCGTGAAACTCGTCACCCGACACGGTGGCCACTGTTTCGCCAGGACAAGGAGCGACGATGGGTACCGCAAGATTCGCCGGTCGCGGCGGCGCTATGACGATGATCGCTCCGCACGCAACAGGCCACCGATGGGCCAAGGACGGCACCCTGCTGCGCGTCGACTGGGAGCGCGGCATCAGCTGGGTCGCCACGCACTACGGCCTGAACCTGCGCGTCATTCAGCAGGTCAGGGGTTCAGATGAGGAAGTACACCGCGTAGCGGCTCGGTGGGCACAGGTCGTCCCGCACTGAAATGAAAGGAATTACAACAATGGTTTACGCAGATAACACTGATCGCATCGCACCATGGGCGGCCCCGGAGCGAGTCCGAAAGTTTCGGCACGACGCCTGGCGTATGGCTGGTTCGATTCGCGATGCGGCCCTCTTAGTGATGGGCACCGCGTGGTTGTGCGGTGTTGTAGAGATGGCCATCGTGTGGCGTGCGGTGTTCGACCGTGCGACCGGCGTGGTCGACCGTGAACGGTCCGCCTGATCGTATCTCAAACACGCTGGCAAGCAGGAGGATCCGTGAGCACGTTCGCTCGGACATCAGGCGGTACTCGTTCTGCAATCGTTGTAGGCGCCGGCATTGGCGGCCTGACCGCCGCTGTTGCGGTGCAGCGGGCGGGCATTGATGTGACCCTGTGCGAACGCGCTCCCGACCTGCGCGCCGCCGGATTCGGGCTCTCGGTACAGAGCAATGCTATGAACGCGCTGCGCACGTTGGGCATGGGGCTCGGCGAGGAACTTCTGCGCGTCGGCGGCCGGGCGATCACATTCAGTCTCCGCGCGTCGAACGGTGCGCTGTTACGCCGGCTGGAGATGGCACCGATCGACGCGAAATTGGGTGCACCATCAGTCGCGCTGGCCCGCAAAGATCTTCATGCCACATTGCTGAACACTGCGGGAACGAATATGCGAGTAGAAACCGGCGCCCAGGCGGTGCAATTCGAGAACAGCGCCGATCGCGTGATGGTGCGCTTGGCCGACGGGAGGAAGCTCGAGGCCGACATCCTTATCGGCGCCGACCGCATCGACTCCGTGGTATGGGCGCAGCTGCATGGCGCCACAGAACCGCGCCCCGGCGGATTCGTCTGCTGGCTGGCACTTGCGCCCTTCCGCCATTCGTTTCTGGCCGAGAGCGAATCGGTCCACTTCTGGGGTCGCGGTATGCGCGTCGGCGTCCACGACATCGGCCACGGAAGTACCTATTGGTGGGCCACCATGTCGACCGTCCCTGATCTGGCCGCTTACTGACCGCACGGCAAGACTGACGTCCTCCGGCGATTTCGCAGCTGGTCCCCGGAGATCAGCGAAATCATTTCTGCAACAGCTGAATGCGACATCCTCGCACTGCCGGCACGGGATCGTCCGCCGCTGCCGTGGTGGGGTCACGGCCGGGTCACTCTGCTCTGCGACGCCGCGCATCCTATGCTGCCCAGCCTAGGTCAAGGTGCCAACGCTGCGATCGAGGATGCGGTGGTGCTCGCCCACGCGTTGACTTTCCAGAGCGATCCGGATGCCGCGTTGCGCACCTACGAGCAGCAACGCCTCTGCCGCACAACGGCTTTGGTGGAAAGATCACGCTCACTGGCCCGTGTCGAACAAACAGCCAACCGGGCCACGATCGCCGTCCATAATCGGTCGATACGGTATGCGAGCGAGAAGCAGTGGGTGGAACGGGTCACTAAGTCGATGATCTGGCCGGGACTAGGCGACCCGCAGCGATTCGCCCCGCTCCCCCGTCGCTTGTCGGCGCTGGAACGCTGGCACTGGACTGTCGATCACGTGGCGCCACTGCACATCGTCTCACGGGTAAGGATCAGCGGTCGGATCGACGTAACCGCCGTCCGCGCCGCGCTGGACGCACTCGCGCACCGGCATCCGGTATTGCGCGCGACGATACGTAGCGACGGCGGCGCGAATCCGCGATTCATCCCCGCGCCTCTTCGTCCAATTCCACTGCGGCTGGTCGAAAAGGGCTCCTGGTTGAACGAGATCGATCACGAACTGCGCAACCGCTTTGATCTGGACGGGCCGTTGCTGCGCGCCACCCTCATCACCGTCGATACCGGCGTGCGCGATCTCGTGCTTACTTCAACGTACTCGATCGCGGACTGCGTCACCGTCATCTCGTTCACGCGCCAGGTACTTGAGTTCGCAGCGGACGCTTCGACCGGCTGGGTACCGGAGAGGTCGATGACGTCCGGGGCAGAAAAGCTTGTTCCCGAAGCGTTCCGTGGTGTTCGCGGGAAGGGCCGCGCCCTGGCCCGCCTCGCCTCGGATGCGGTCAGGGACCGCAGGAGAGTCCCGGTGCGGCTGGCGCCCGAAGCGTGGGTGCCACCGAGAGAGCGGTTCAGCCGGCTGGCCCACCGTTCAATAAGTGGTGCCGAATACGATGCGCTACAAGCCGCATGCCGCGATCGGCGCATCCTGCCTGAAGCCGCGGTTGGCGCAGCACTGGCGATGGCGGCGGGTGCCGATGCGGCTGTTGTGCAGGCGAACATCGGCCTAGCTGTGTCGGTGCCATTCCGTGATCATCTGGCCGAACCGATCGATGACGACTCGGCCGGTAGCTTTCAGGCGATGCTTGCGATACCCGTGGCCCACGTGGCCGGACAGTCCCTGTGGCAGACCGCCGAACCATTCGACGCCGAACTACGCGTCGGCATCCGACGCCGACACCATCTGTCTGCAATGGGGGCGGTTTCTCTGCTCACCCCAAAGACGCCAGCGAACGTCGGCGCAGTCGTCAAGCTCCTGGACTCCCGTGGCCCTGGCAACATGTGCCTCACATTTCTGGACGTAAGTGATTTCCCAACGCAAATCGGTGCCTGGAAGCTTTCGGGCGTGCAGTTTGCGTCCGGGATGTCCATTACTGGCTACGCGATGCTGACAGCCGCGAGCGGTCACGACGAACTTGCGCTCAACCTTGGTTACACCGAGGGCATCATCTCGTCGCACCGAGGTGAGACATTGATAGAGAACACGACCGCCGCGCTGCGCAAGGCCGCGTCGGAAGCGATCCCGACCTTGCAAGGAGCCAACAATGTTTGATCGGCTCGGGCGGTTGGTCGTCTCACAACCAAAAATGGTCATAGCGGCAGCGCTCGTTCTGCTTATCGCGGCAATGGCGTATGGCGGCCACGTCGCTGACAGACTTGCCGGCGGTGGTTTTTGGAGCGCGTCGTCGGAATCGAAACATGCCGCAGCCCTTCTGTCGCAACGATTCCACGCCGGCAAGCCCAACGTCGTGATCCTTGCCACCAACAGCCGAGGCCAATCCGTCGACGAGCCCGACGCCGTCACAGCCGGACGGTCGATCACCCGACAGCTTGCCGACGCTCCCGGTGTCGATGCTGTGGTGTCGTACTGGGGTCCCGGTACCTCGGAGCTGTTGCGCAGCCGCGACGGTACTCGGGCGCTGGTCCTGGCACATGTCGGAGGCGACGAACTTGCCCTCGATAAGGTCGCCAAGCACCTCACCGAGACCTTCCGCGATACCCACCGCGGCCCTTTGGATCTCCAGATGGGCGGCGAGGCGATCGCCTATATCGACGTCACCCAACAGCTCACCAAGGATCTGTTTGCGAGTGAAGCGGTCGCAATGCCGGTCATCGGTCTGCTGCTGCTCTTGGTGTTCGGCAGTCTAGTCGCGGCCGGACTGCCGCTCATCATCGGAGTCTTCTCGATCGTCGGCACGCTTGGTCTGCTCACCTTGCTGACAAACTTCACGCCGGTGTCGAGCTATGCGCTGAACCTCACGACCATTCTCGGCCTCGGACTGGCGATCGACTACAGCCTGTTCATTGTCACCAGGTTCCGTGAAGAACGTGCCGGCGGGCACGATACCGAATCGGCCGTCGTCACGTCTGTGAGAACTGCCGGGCGCACTGTGGTGTTTTCAGCGCTGACCGTGACGCTGTCGATGCTCGCGATGTTGACTTTTCCGATGATGTACCTGCGCTCGATCGCCTACACGTGCATCGGGGTCGTCATGCTTGCTGCTCTGTGCGCCGTTGTCGTATTGCCGGCCCTGCTGAAGCTCCTTGGCGCACGAGTCGACTCGCTGGACCTGCGCCGTCCGATCCGACATCTAATCGGGCGACCGACCCATCCTCGGACACCCGCTGTCGAGAACGGGTTCTGGTTCCGCACCGCGCGACTGGTGATGCGGCGGCCCGTGCTGCTCGGCGGCGCGGTTCTGATCTTTGTCTTGCTGTTGGGAACGCCGTTCTTCGGCATCCATATCGGTTTCTCTGATGACCGCGCGATGCCGACATCCGTGGAAAGCCGGCGAGTGGGCGACACGATACGCAACGAGTTCCCGGCACAACCCACTGCTGCCATGGACGTGATCGTCGACGCCCCGGTGGCACGGGATCGGCTTTACGAGTACGCCACCGCACTATCACAGCTGCCGCACGTGGTAACCGTCACCACGCCCTCGGCGAGCTATGCCAAGAGCCAACGAATCGCCGGGACAACGACATTCCACGCCGAAGGCGTCCACTTGACCGTCCTCCCCGATGTGGATCCCTATAGCGAAGAGGCGGATCGGCTGCTCGAGCAGGTCCGTCATCCGCCGGCACCCGGACCGGTTCTGGTTGGCGGACTCACCGCGGAAAACATCGACACGAAGGACGCGTTGGTCGCGCGTATTCCGCTGGCCGCCGGGGTAATTGTGGTCGCGATGTTCACGCTGCTGTTCGCTTTCACCGGCAGCGTTGTGCTCCCGCTCAAGGCATTGATCCTCAATGTGATCAGCCTGTCGGCGACGCTTGGCGCCATGGTGTTCATATTCCAAGAGGGCCACCTGAAGTGGCTGGTAGGTGAGTTCACCGCGATCGGGACACTCGCCGCCCCGACGCCGGTGCTGATGTTCTGCATGGCGTTCGGCCTGTCGATGGACTACGAAGTGTTCCTGTTGTCGCGAATCGTCGAGGAATATCGCGCCCATGGCGACACCAACGCAGCGGTGATGTACGGGCTGCAACGGGTGGGACCCATTGTCACGGCGGCTGCACTCATTATGTCGATCGTGTGCATTGCGATGGCCACGTCCCAAGTGTCGTTCATGAAGATGACCGGCGTTGGGCTGACGCTGGCAATCCTGGTTGATGCCACATTAATTCGCGCAGTGCTCATGCCCGCGGCGATGCGGCTGTTGGGCAGCGCGAACTGGTGGGCCCCCGCGCCGTTCCGCGCCTTAAGATCGCGCACCGCATCCCTCCACGAAACCAATGTACCGGCCAAGATTCCCTCGGACGTCTGAAAGAAGTGCGCACCGTAGGCTTCTCTACATCGCCTTCGCCCAGGCGATGTGTCCTTCGAAGCCAAGCGATTCCGCCATCGCACGGTAGCGACTCACCAAGTCCCGGTAGGCAACATCGTCGCGGCGGGCCCGGGCCAGCAGCGCGCGCAGTCGCAGCAGCCAGATGT
>NZ_DATFZD010000008.1:0-2632 GCF_035314665.1 Mycobacterium sp.
CGCGCAGATCCTGAAGTTCATGCCCAACTACATGTTCAACCCGGCGGCTTACCCCGAGATCGGAACGCGCAACGACCCGGCCGATGACGTGTTTTTCTGGGCGCAGGGTCCGGCCCGGGGCGCATCCAAGGTCCAATTCGCGGACTGGACAGCGGTTTACGAAAAGCACCTGGACATACCGAATGTGGCGCTTTTCTACGAGCAGGCCAGTGCGCTCAAGGAGCTGTTGGCCACCGCCGCGCCGGACGCCGACCAGATGCGCGACCTCGACTTCCTGCTCGTCGTCGGCCACCTGTTCACGCTGGTCGTCTACGGTCAGCTGATTCTCGAGCAAGCCGGCCTGACCGGACTCGATGCCGATCTGCTGGACCAGATCTTCAATGTCCAGATCCGCGATTTCTCCCAGTACGCCGTCGCCTTGCATGGCAAGCCGAATTCCACAGCGGCGCAACAAGCCTGGGCTATCTCGGCGGTGCGCAAGCCTGTGATTGATGCGCACCGCTTCGACCGAGTGTGGGAGCAGGTCAAGGCCTACGACGGCGCCTACCAGATGCGGCCCTAACCGGCAGTCGGGACAAACGGCACGTCGTCGGTTGCCGCGTGTCGCGCCGCCAACAGCGTGCGGGCGGCGTCGCCGATCGGAATCCGCAGTGGTAACTCCGGCTTTTCCGCGGCGTCGGCGATCTCGGTCGCGACCTGTTCGGGCGTGATCATCCCGGCGCGCGGGCCGCCGCCGTTGAGGAATTCGGCGTAGGGATCGTCGGGCAGCGTGTAGGTGGTTACGTCGTCGAGAGCGCCGGAGCTCACGGTGCCAGGCTCGAGCAGCGCCGCCTGGACGCCGTGGGGCGCAGTCTCGATGGCCAGCGCCTCGACCAGCGCCTCCAGGGCCCACTTGGTGGCCGCATACGCCGCCCCGGGCGGCAACACAATTCGCCCCACGACGCTGGACATGAACAGCAGCTTGCCGTCGCCGCGGGCGCGCATCTGCGGCAGCGCGGCTTGGGCGACCCGGATCGCGCCGACGGTGTTCAGGTTGAACAGCCGTTGCAATTCAGGCAGAGGTATAGCTTCCACGGCGGCATAGAAGATCTCGGCGGGGTTGACGACGACGATGTCGACATCACCCGCGGCCGCGAATGCTGCGGTCACACTCGCGTCGTCGGTGACGTCGAGGGCCAGTCGTTGACTGACGTCGAGATCGGTCAGCGTGCGCGGATCACGCGCGGTGGCTACCACGCGGTGTCCCCGGCGGGCGAACTCCTCGGTGATGGCGCGGCCGATTCCGCGACTGGCTCCGGTGACGAGGACAGATGACATAGCGTTTGCTCCTAGGGAGTGAGTTTTCATCGAATGCCATTAACAAACCGATCGGTGTACCTCGTTGTTCCATCTCACCGTTGTTCCATCTCACCCGAGGTTTCTTCGGGTGCGAACAGATCGGTGCCTGACGCCGGGCCTACGATCAGCGCATGCGTGGTTCGAAGATCCTGATCACCGGCCCGACCGGACAGGTTGCCAGTCCCATTGCCCAGGCCCTGGCGGTCGATAACGAAGTCTGGGGTATCGCACGGTTCACCAACGCTGCGGCGCGTGAGGCCCTGGAGAAGTCGGGGGTGCGGTGCGAGACCGTCAACCTGGCCGCGGGGGACTTCACCGGCATTCCGTCCGATTTTGATTACGTGCTCAACTTGGCGGTGGCCAAGAGTGGGAACTGGGAGAAAGATCTCGCGGCCAACGCAGAGTCGGTCGGACTGTTGATGGCCCACTGCCGCAACGCAAAAGCGTTCCTGCATTGCTCCTCAGGTGCCGTCTACGACCCGCCCGACGACGAGCCGCGAACCGAGCACGCCGCGTTGGGTGACAACCACAAGCCTTTGTTCCCAACCTATTCCATCTCCAAGATCGCCGGCGAGGTGGTCGCCAGGACGATGGCTCGCGCGCTGGGCGTGCCGACCACCATCGCCCGGCTCAACGTCCCGTACGGCGACAACGGCGGGTGGCCGTTCTATCACATGGAGATGATGCTCGGCGGCATCCCGATCCCGGTCCCCGCCGGCGGACCGGCCCGCTACAACCCGATCCACGAGGACGACATCGTCGCGACCATCCCGAAACTGCTTGAGGTGGCGTCGATCCCGGCGACCACGCTCAACTGGTGCGGCGAGCAGACCGTCAGCCTGCAGGACTGGTGCGGCTACCTCGGCTCGCTGGTCGGCAAGGAACCGGTCTTTCAGGAGAGCGACCAAGCGTTGCGCGGCAACCCCACCGCCCCGAGCCGAATGCGCGAGATCGTCGGCGTCGCCACCGTCGACTGGCGCGACGGGATGCGCCGGATGGCAGCCAAATTCCATCCGGAGCTGGTCGGCTCCGGCTAGTCCTGCTTGGCGATCAGCCGCTTCAGCGCCTCGCGATCGGGTGCCAGCAGCTCGTCGATGCGCTCCTGGTTCACGTCGGCGACGATGATCTCGCCGACCTCCTGGTACACGTTGCTGAAGATGCCATGCGATTTCATCTTCTCGGTCTGGTAGATGTTGTCCTCGGTCGGTGTCACGTAGTACACGATCTCCGGCTTGAACCGATGGATCAGCCACAGGTGGATGACGTCCATCAGCCTCTTCTTGCGCAGTTTCTC
>NZ_DATFZD010000009.1:0-61755 GCF_035314665.1 Mycobacterium sp.
TCGTGCGTGCACATCCAACCCGACACTCGTACGATAATTTCTCACTGGGGCCTCCCACATCTTGTGGCTCTACCGGCCAGGACCAACTTCCTGACGGCAACCCACGTTCACATGTGAGCGAGGCCCCAGCCCCTCATACCATCTAGGGCCACTGTTTTCGGCCGCCGTGGCCCCAGGGACCGTGCTTGTGAGCCGACCCGTGCGCCTGGGCGCGCCAAACGAAATTCCGTCAGAGTGGCGCTTTTGAGAACGGCGATGCCGCCAGGAGTCCTGGCCGAGCCGCTGTCGCTGTTCTGAGCACGCTGTTCGCGCGGTGATTACCCAGGTCGGCTCGGGTGCGGCCCTTGTCAGCACGGCTAGCAGCGCAGTCTCCGGCGCCAATTTGGCGTCCGGTAACTATGACCTCGCCGCGGTCCTGTTGACTGACGGCAACGCCACCGCTGCCGACGCTGATCACCTGTACGACATCATCACCGCGTTGGGTACCGAGTCCGGCACTGCGGCCTCGACCAGCGGCGGCTTCCTGAGCGATCTGCTGTCGCTGTTCTAGGGGCGTTGTTCGTCCGCCGTTGTCCGCGGTGCTCGGGGCTTAGGCGCCGCGGACAACCGGCGTCTGGCGGCGACTGGCGAACGTTTGCGGCCCCTCGTGATAGCGGCCGGGTATTCTGTCGAGACGGCATTTCAGCCGTTCCCAGTCTGCGAGGACAAGTACGACCGATGCGCTACCTGATGACGGCCGTGCTGACCGCGGCCGGAGCCCTGCTGGGCTGGTCCTCCGCGCCGGTCGCGGCCGCGGACTCGGCTTGCAACACCCTTGGTGGCGTCGTCGAGAGTGAGCAAACCTGCCATGTGCATGCCGCCACCTCCACCTACACACTGGACATGAAGTTCCCGCTCGACTATGTCGACGAGCAGTCCCTGACCGACTACATCAGCCAGAACCGGGACGGATTCGTCAGCGTCGCGCAGACGTCGTCGCAGATATCGGGAACGCGCGAGGTGCCATACCAAATGGAGGTGACCTCCGAGCAGTACCATTCCGGCCAGCCGCCGGGCGGCACCCAGAGCGTGGTGGTCAAGGTCTTCGAGGATCTCGGTGGCCCGCGCCCGTCTACTTCCTACAAGAGTTTCAACTACGACCTCGGCGCGCAGAAGGCGATCACCTTCGACACGCTCTTCGCACCCAACAGCAAACCGCTGGACTCCATCTTTCCGATCGTGCAGCGCGAGGTGGGGCGCCAGACCGGCTTCGGCGCCGCGATCCTGCCCGGGTCCGGCCTCGATTCGTCGCACTACCAGAACTTCGCCATCACCGACGACGAGGTGATTTTCTTCTTCGCGCCGGGCGAGCTGCTGCCGCCAACGATCGCCGGCGCCAGCCAGGTCCACGTGCCGCGCAACGCCATCCCGCCGCTGGCCATCAAGGGCTAGACCGAACCAGTCAGTTCGGCCCGAAGCTATACACCTGACCGTCGCTGGTGGCGGTCACCACCCGTCGGTCGTGGCCGATCGAGACCCCGACCGGGTACCCGGTTGCCTCGGGCAGCGGATAGTTGTTGAGCGTGCGGCCGCTGCCCGGATCGAACACCATCAGCGACATACCCCGTGCTCCCCTACCCGGGCCGCCGGTGACCACGACGTAGCCGACCCCCTGACCGGCCAGGCTCGACGTCGATAACGGGCTGACGTCGTTGCGGCGCCACACCTCCTGGGCATGGTCGCCAGCATCCTTGAAGGCGACCAGCCGGGTATCCGGGCCGCCGCCCGACACGATCAACCCACTCGGCGTCACCGACGGCGGCGTCTGCGCGAGGAACTTCAGCGGCACCGACCATTTCGGCTTGCCATCGGCGGTGCGCAGCGCCCACAACCGCTCGTCGCGGCCATTGATGTAGACCGTGGAACCGTCATCCGACAGCACCGGGCTGGCCAGCACACCGGCGCCGACGGCGTCGCTGGTCCATTCGTGGGTGAGCAGCGGGTTTTGACCCGGGTGATACTTCAACGCGGTCAGCACCGAGGCGGGGGCACCCGGCTGCCACAAGCCGACCACCACCGTCCCGCTGGGCGCCGCAAACGCCGGCGCCGCGGCGACCGGACAGCCGGCTTGGGCGGGTCCGCAATCGGAGAGCCCACGGGTGAAGTCGCCCGGATCGATGTTGTCCACCAGGTCCATGGAATTGCCGACCGTGATGCCGCGGTGTGCGTCGAAAACCTGCACCTGTCCCAGGTGCGTGACCACGAGCAAATGGCTGTGCCCGAGAAACCTTGGGGTGGAGGGCATTCCGATCACCGGTCGGCGCCAACGGATCCACTGGGTGGGGGGAAAGGACAGTATCGCCCCCGGTTGGCCGACGTAGATGTTGTCGAAGCCGTCGAACAGCGGTCCGGAGATGCCGCCGCCCTGGAATAGCCGGGTGCACCAGCGCTGTCTGCCGTTGTCGTCGTTCTGCCACTCCATCAGCGAGCAGCCGCCCGGTGTCTGCGCGTTCAGCGCCATCCAGCTGCGCGAGCTCAGCGCCGGTGCCGCGGCCAGCGAACCCTTGACCGATCGGGTCCAGCGCAGGGTCAGGCCGGTAGCCCCGGAGATAGCCGTAAAGCTGCTGTTGGACGCGTCGGCGTATTGCGCGGGCCAGCCCTCGGCGGGAGCGGTGTCGACCCAGGAGTCGGTGTTGCCGCAGCCGGACAGGGTGGTGGCCAGAATCACCGCCGAGACCGTGCATGACCACCGCCGCAGTGCATGTCGGGGGAGTGCCAACACGGTGTGGGTTCCAAATCCTTCCCGGAATGCGCGGCATCAGCTGCGATCGAGTACAGGCCGAGGGTAACCTGCGACGCTCCGCGTACCGCTTATTGCCCGCCTCCTCAGCTTGTCGTTCCGTGCCCGGGCTATTCTTTCCGGCCATGACGACAATGTGGGGGGCGCCTCTGCATCGCCGCTGGCGGGGATCGATGCTTCGTGACCCGCGACAGGCCAAGTTCCTCACACTGGCATCGCTGAAATGGGTGCTGGCCAACCGCGCCTACACCCCGTGGTATCTGGTCCGCTACTGGCGGTTGCTGAAGTTCAAGTTGGCCAACCCGCACATCATCACCCGCGGCATGGTCTTCATCGGCAAGGGTGTCGAGATCCACTCGACACCGGAATTGGCGCAGTTGGAGATCGGGCGCTGGGTGCATATCGGCGACAAAAACACCATCCGCGCACACGAGGGCTCGCTGCGATTCGGCGACAAGGTTGTGCTGGGCCGCGACAACGTCATCAACTGCTACCTCGACATCGAGCTCGGCGATTCGGTGCTGATGGCCGACTGGTGCTACGTCTGCGACTTCGACCACCGGATGGACGACATCAACCTGCCGATCAAGGATCAGGGCATCGTCAAGTCCCCGGTGCGGATCGGGCCGGATACCTGGGTCGGGGTGAAAGTCACGTTGCTGCGCGGCACCACGATCGGCCGCGGCTGCGTGCTCGGATCGCACGCGGTGGTCCGCGGCGATATCCCGGACTACTCGATCGCGGTCGGCGCACCCGCCAAGGTGGTCAAAAACCGCCAGCTCGCCTGGCAGACGTCGGCTGCCCAACGCGCCGAGCTGGCAGCAGCGTTGGCCGATATCGAACGCAAAAAGGCTGCCCACTAGAGCTTTTCAGGGCTTCTCAACTGATCCCTTGGTAGCGGCGCAGCGCCTCGCTGCGTTCCGCGCCGTGATCGACGATCGGCTCGGGATACCCGGGCGGCCGGTCGCCCTTGGTCAGACGGACGTCGTCGACATCGGCAAGCTCGGGTACCCAACGACGGATGTAATCGCCTGAGGGATCGAACTTCTCGGCCTGGGTAGTCGGGTTGAACACCCGGAAGTACGGTGCCGCGTCGGTGCCGCATCCCGCACACCACTGCCAGCCGTGCTGGTTGTTGGCCATGTCGCCGTCGACCAACTGGTCGAGGAACCAGCCGGCGCCCCACTGCCACGGCAGGTGCAGGTCTTTGACCAGAAACGACGCGACGATCATCCGCACCCGGTTGTGCATGAAACCGGTCTCGCCTAGTTGACGCATACCGGCGTCGACGATCGGGAACCCGGTTTCGCCGGCTTTCCAAGCCTTGAAGCGCCGCTTGGCGTCTGCCCCGGTGTCGGTCTGGATGGCGTTGAAGTCGCGGTTCCAGTTCCACCAGCTGCTATCCGGCCAGTGATGCAGAACCGCGGCATAGAAGTCGCGAAATGCTAACTGCCGCAAATAAGCTCGTGCGCCCGCGCGACGTTGGTCCAAGTCGGCCGCCATCGTCCGCGGGTGGATGGTGCCGAACTTCAGGTGCGCCGACATTCGGCTGGTGGAGTCTCGGTCGGGCCTATTGCGGTCGTCGGAGTACTGGTCCAAGCCGTCGTCGATGAACGCTTTCCATTGCCGCCGCGCGGCCGCTTCGCCTGCGCGTAGCTCGAGCTCGACGCCCGGATCGGGTATCTCAACGGGTTTCGCGCGTTTCCCCAACTTCGCGGGATCGACCCAGCGCGCCGATTTGGGGCCGGTTCGCGCAGGTTTCCGCCAACCCAATTCGCGCCATCGGCCGAAGAACGGCGTGAACACCTGGTACGGGTCGCCGTTGTCCTTGGTGACGCGTCCCGGCGACACCAGATACGGCGAGCCGGTTGCGACCAGCGGCACGTCGCCCAGCGCGTCTCGCACCCGGTCGTCGCGGTGCCGGCCGAACGGCGCGAAGTCCTCCGAGACATGCACCGACCGCGCGTCGATCTCCTTGGCGATGAGGGGAATTCGCTCCTCGGGCCGCCCACGTGTCACCAGTAGGCGGCCGCCCAGGTCGTCGCGCAGCTGGCGCAGCGAGTCGCACAAAAATTGCATCCTGCGCGCGCCCGACGACGCCTCAAGCCGCGGATCGAGCACAAAGCAGGCGAGTACGTCGTCGGTATTGGCGACGGCGCTGAGCAGCGGAGGGAGGTCACGCAGCCTTAGGTCGCGGCGGAACCACAACAGCGCCGGCATTACCGGGCAGCCTGACTCATGATCGGTTGAGTACCCAGATGTGGCTGGACATCATGGTGGCAAAGAAGGTCCAAAGCGGATACGGCAGCAGCGCGGCCCCGGCACGCGGATCTGCGCGGGCGGTCCGCCGGGTCAGGTCGGCGCTGCTGGCCGCCAGCACTGCCGCGCCGACCGTCGATAGGCCGAGTTTGTGGTACTTGAAGAACAGCCAACTCCATCCGGCGTTCAGGGTGAGGTTGAGGCCCAGCGCGACGACGTAGTTGCGGGCCTCTTCGTGGCGTCCCGCTGCGCGCAGCCGGTCGATGGCCGCCGCGGAGGTGGTCGCTATGTCCGCGTAGAGCGATGTCCACGCGACCGGGAACACCGCGTTCGGCGGCACGTACGAGGGCTTACTCAGCCGCGAATACCACGAACTTGCGCTGGCCCTGCTGGCCAGACTTCCGACGCCGGCCGCTGCCGCGACAGCAAGCGTCGTGGCAGCCAGTGTCACCTTGTTCACGTTGTCTCCGTCCGACTGCAGCTGCTGGATGTGATGGCAGCGGGCCGCACTACCACGGGTTACGCCCAATTGTTTCAATGATTGAAGTATTAATCAACTGAAGTAATGGCCCGAAGCGGATAAACTGCAGGGTGTCATGGGCTCTGATCACACAGCCGACGACCGAGCCGCGCTGGAATCGCAGATCTCGGCCGACCTGCGGGTATTGACGGCCGAATCTGAGCAGATCGGCCGAGTTTTTGCCGTCGCCCACGACGTCCGACCGACCGACTTTCGCGCCCTGCTGCACGTCATGGTCGCCGAAACGACCGGGCGACCGATCACGTCCGGCGAGCTACGCCAGCGGATGGGGCTTTCCGGCGCTGCGATCACATATCTGGTGGACCGGATGATGGCATCCGGTCACGTCACCCGCCAATCCGACCCGGGCGACCGACGCAAGGTGATCCTGCGCTACTCGGAATCCGGCCTCGATACCGCTCGAGCCTTCTTCGCCCCGTTGGGACTCCATACCCGCACCGCGATGGCGGACTTGTCCGATGCTGACCTGGCCGCGGCTCATCGGGTATTCACCTCGTTGATCGAGGCCATGCGCCAATATCAAGGTGAACTGGCATCACTCGAAACACCCCGGCAGCCAACGTGAGTACATGCCAAGCGGAGAGAGGGCAAGCGCGGTGACAGCCGACCCGGGTGGGATGACGACCCGCAAGAGACGTCACATCGATGTGTGCCTTGACGACCGTGTGGCGTACTCCGGAGTCACGACCGGGTTGGAACGCTACCGCCTGCCATACAACGCGCTGACCCAGACCAGCCTCCCGCGTATCGACTTGTCCACGCAGTTCCTCGGTGCCTCTTTGCGGGCCCCGGTATTGATCGGCGCAATGACGGGCGGCGCCGAGCTGTCCGGGACGATCAACAAGAACCTGGCTGCCGCCGCCCAGCGACTCGGTGTCGGGATGATGCTCGGCTCGCAGCGGATCATGTTGGACAGCGCGTTGGGGGAGCAGGCGGCGGCCAGCTTTACCGTCCGCGACGTGGCGCCGGATGTGTTGTTATTCGGCAATATTGGCCTCTCGCAGCTGACTACGGCTGCTGTTAAAGATCTTTCGAATGCCCTGAAGCGGGTAGAAGCAGATGTGCTTGCGGTGCATACCAATCCGCTGCAAGAGGCGGTCCAGAGCAACGGTGACAGCGACTTTTCCGGGTCGATGGACCGGCTGCGTGAAGTCGCCGGAGCGCTGGAATATCCGGTGCTTCTCAAAGAGGTTGGCCACGGAATCGGCGCCTCGGCGGTCGCGGAGTTGACGGGGGCATCGGGCGAGTCGCCGGTTGCGGCCATCGATGTCGCAGGAGCCGGCGGCACCTCGTGGTCGCGCGTGGAGCAACTCGTCCGCTACGGCGAGTTGCGATACCCCGACCTGGCCGATTGGGGGATACCGACGGCGCGGGCGATCGTGGAGGTGCGGGAGACGCTGCCCACTATCCCGCTGGTCGCCTCGGGTGGGATCCGTACTGGTATGGACGCGGCGAAAGCCTTGGCATTGGGCGCCGACGTGGTTGCGGTCGCACGCCCGCTGCTCGCAGCCGCGATCGAATCTACTGACGCCGTGGTCGATTGGTTGCAGCGATTCATCGATGAGCTACGAATCTGCTTGCACGGTGCGGGCGCGGCGAATCTACGGGCCCTGCGCGACATCGGCGTGACTCCGATTTTATAACTCAGGCGGGCTCAGTCTGCTTCGCGATTTCGCCGTCTCGAAAGTGATCGCCCCGTGCGGTGGCTCGCCCACTTGGCGGCTTGGGTTGCTGCGCAACGAGTTCGCCCTCGAAGGTCGACATGGCGGCGATCATCGCACTGAATACCCGATGAGCCGCCATGAGATCCTTGTCGGGCAACTCGGCAAGCGCGGCTCGGAGATGAATGCCGAGCGGCGTGAAAAACTCGTGTGCCAGTTCCATGCCGCTGTTTTCATACCGGAGAAGGGCTTTGCGGCGATCTCCGGGATCCGCTTCGCGCCGGACATGCCCGGCGTCGATCATTCGATCGACGAGATAGGTGATCGCGGCCGGTGAGACGTCCATCCGCTGACGCAATTGAGCCATGGTCAATGGTGTTCCGGCGGTTTCGGCAACCATGACGTGCAGCAGAGCGTGGAAGTCATTGCCGCTCACGTCATTCTGGCGCGCGAAATAGCGACCCAACCGATCAGACTGGGCCGTGACCGCGCGCATATCGGCGGACATCAGCTTCTCCAGGTCTGCCCGGTTCGGCGCTGAACTCGTAGTACCCCGCTTAGTCCCCAAACCGCATCCTTCATGGCGATTGTTCGACAAGCGTATAGGAAACCCGCTGGATCAGCGGGAATACGCCATTAACCCCGGAAAGTTTGTCATAACGGCGCCCAATCGCCGCGAATCGGTAGTGACGCAGCAGGATCGCGACGGTTAGTTTGACTCAACTCCACATCTGGTGACATCGGTCGCTTGGCGCAGATAAGCACAAAAATCAATTTCTAACCGCAAATGCATAATTTCTACCCTGGATCGCCCGCAACAGCCCGCCGTGCGATATTTGCAAACAACGTGTCGGATTCTCGAGTAGACCGGCTCATCGTGTCTTTCACGTTCTGGCCGTGGCTCTTTCCGTTCGGGCCGTGCCGCCTTGAGCGAAGTTTGGACCTGTCACCCGGCCCGTCCCGCGACGCCAAGTGGTCGGAGGTCTGCCAGCTTTGAGATGCTGCGGTATCTGACCGAACGGCTGCCGGTGATGATCACGCCGCGGTGGCTGCGAACTCGGGTTCAACCGATCGCGGTGCGCGACGTGCTGTACTACCTGAGCAACGCGGCGGAGTTGCCGGCCGACGTGAACCGGACCTTCGATATCGGCGGCCCCGACACCTTCACCTACACGGACATGATCCGCAGATACGCGGCGATCGCCGGTCTGCGGCGCCGCATCGCGATTCCGGTGCCGGTGCTGACGCCGTGGCTCTCGTCGCACTGGGTCAATCTGATCACCCCGCTGCCACGCCCCCTGGCTTCGTCGCTGATGGACTCCCTGGAAAACGATGTGGTGTGCACCGAACACGATATCGCCGAACACATTCCGGACCCCGAGGACGGACTGACCCACTACGAGGACGCCGTCGAACTGGCCTTGGCGCGGATGCGAGAAGGCGAGCTGCAGACCCGCTGGTCGCGGCCCACCGATGACAACTCGGCGTCGCGGCCGCTGCCGACCGACCCGTCCTGGGCCGGCGGATCGTTGCACGAGCAGATGTGCGAACGCCGCCTCAACGCCGACGCCGAAACGCTCTGGCAGGTTATCGAGTCGATCGGCGCCGAGCATCGGTGGCGCGTCGAACACACCGACCGGCCACGCCTGCTGCGGCTACGCGCAGACGTCCCGCTTCCCGGCCGGCTATGGCTCGAGCTGTCTGTGCACGACGACGGCGGCGGCCGCTGCAGTTATCGCCAGCGTATGCTGTTTGCGCCGTATGGCCTTGCCGGTGAAGCGTTTTGGACAGCGTCGGGACCGTTTCGGAATGCGGTGCTCAGAGCGATCGCCCGCGATATCACCTCTGCGGTACATCACCTGCCGGCGCGCAGCCGGTAACGACGCTCGGCGTACGCGAGGTCGTCCCGCCACAACCGAGACGCGGCAAAGCGCATCAGTCGGGAGATGAGCGGGGCGGCACGGCGGGCCCGTTTGAATCCCGTTCGGTCGGAATGGGCGATGACGGCTTCGATCACCGCGGTCCTCGGACGATTGTCGAAATCCAGACCGATTGGCGTGGCGTGGGTTTCGACGACACTCCCGGTTCCCTCGCCGTCCAGGATGCGCATGACGATGGTACGCGCTTCGGGGCTGGTGAACTCCGCGACGGTCGGTACGCCAATGCGGCCGACGCGGAACGTCACCGCGACCAGGAATCGGTCCGCCTCCTCTGTCGGAATGGCCAGCACCTCGAGCCGGGTAAACGAGTAGGGGTGAAACCACGAGCCGTGCCACGGATCTAAGCGATTGGCGACGATGTCGGCGGGTTCGCAGGCACCGACCAGGCGAGCGACGCCGTGCATGGTGTCGCCGGCGGGCCTGGCCGCAATCACCGGCTGATCGAGCGGCGGTTCCCCGCCGACGCTGTCCAGACGCACCCACGCCAGTACGCCGTCGTCATGGCTGGGCACCGGTCGCCAGCCGAATTCAGCTGCGTCGCTGTCGAGGCAGAGACCGTGCCATCGACAAATCAGGGCGCCGCGGTGCACTACCGCGGTGGCGAGGTCGGCACCCAAATGCGGGCAACTTCGCGGGCCGACGCGTAGCCGGCCGTGTTGATCGCGCCAGGCGACCAATTCCACACCGGCGACGCGAGTACCAAAGGGCCGGCCGGGCCGTACGTCGCGGCTGGCGGCGAACGTGTACCAGTTGCCGGTGGGCCTGCGCTGTGATCGGTCCAGCGCGGCGTTGATGATCGCCGGCTGGGCGTCGCGATAGGTCGGGCGCTGGTCCGCCCACGCCACTGGCGGGATCGCCTGCAGCGGCCAATCCTTCGGCCAGCGTCGCCGCATGTAATCACCGATGGTCATCGCTGAGAAAGCCTTTCTCGTCCGGCCAGAAAGCGCAACAAGGCCGAGCGACCCTGAGTGGGAACCGTGCACAGGGCATGGCCGGCAAGCCCCCATTGCGCCAAGATCTGGTTGGCCGCCGACCAGCCGGTGGTGGCCGCGCGTTCCATCAGCGCCACCGGTAAATCGATGCGGATCCCGTCGCCAGCCAGCAGTAGTCCGGGCAGCGGTGTGGTCACACCGGGCCGATGCGCGTGGGTCCCGGGCGCGAACAGCGGGCAGTCGCGGCGTCGCAGCGTCCGTTCGTAAACCACTTGCGCGCCGGCGGTTTCCGGGTAGATCGCATGCAGGCGCCCGACCATAGTGTCTCGCGGCTCCGCGGATTCCACAGCATACGAATGCAATTCGACGACGGAACCGCCGTGTCGGGATGCCCAACCGGCGGCTTCGCGTTCGTAACGGTCAACAACGCTGACGTTGTCCAGCGGTTCGTGGCCGGCGGTGCCCAGAAACGCCGGCCGATCGGCGGCGACACGACGGTCGAGCCATAGCCGTTGCACCACGAACGGCGGCGCGGTGCGTAACCGCGCTACCCGTGCCCGCCACAGGTCGTCGCCGAGATCCGGTGACGCCGCGATAATCCGTTGCAGCCCGGGCACGTCGGTAGCCAGCACGATGGCGTCGGCGTCCAGGTTGTCATTGGTATCCGTGTGGACGCGAAACCTGTGCGCGTAGCCGCTATCGATGCTTGCCACGGTGGTGCTTTGGTGGAATCGCACCCCGAGCTCCGCCAAGTATCGCTGCAGCGGTTGCCACAGCGCGGTGTCGTAATTGGCGTTCGGCACGTCGAAAATCAGGCCCTCGCTGGAGCCAAGGAAGTAGATGTGGAACATGGTGGCCAGCTCCGCGGCAGACAGTTGCGTCGGGCTGGCAAAGAAGCTGCGGGAGAACACCTCGAAAGCGAGATGGCGCGCCGCCTCGGGGAAGTTAATGCTCTTCAAAAAGGTTTCGGCGTCCGTGTGATCGAGGCGGCGATAGACGTCGGGCAGTGACACCGCGGCCAGCGGCGCCGCAGCACGTGCATCGATCCTGGCCAGGTCGGAAAGGCGAAAAGTGGGACTGCGCAACGCGAATGCCAGGGCATTCCACGGCGGTGTGCGGGGCAGACCACGGAAGCTGTCCCGCCGGCCGGCGCCGTCGATCAGCGGGTAATCGTCGACCGGTGTCAGCATGGACAGCCGCGGGTCGATGCGGCGCAGCAGGTCGCGCAGGTTGTAGTACTGCCGGAAGAAGGCGTGGAAGCCGCGGTTCATCCCGACCTCGATGCCGCGGTACTGCTCGGTCCACGCGCCGACCCGACCGCCGAGATACTCCTCGCGTTCGACGATGTCGACGCCGATCCCACGTTCGGCCAGTCCCGTCGCCGCGGCCAGGCCTGCGATGCCGGCGCCGACGACAACGGCTCGCGGCCGAGACGACAGCGCCTCGGCGTTGGGCAACCCTCGGGGTGCCGGGTGTGTCCGCCGGCGACGATCGGTCATCGCGGCGCATCTCCGAGGAAGGTGTGGGCGATGTTGGTCTCCCACCCGGGCATGGTTTCGCTGTACACCGCGGCAAATCCCGCGTCGCGCAACCGATGTCGGAATTGCCGCACGCCATCGAATGTCAGCACGCTGCGCCACAGATGCCGGTACAGGGTCGCGTCACCGGTTTCCCGCCAGCCGGACGGGATGATGATGCCCCAACACACCGCGTGCCAAACCCACGTAGCGGCCCGGGAGTCGCGCACCGAGTACTCGTGGACCGCCAGCGTGGCGCCGGGCCGCAGCATATTGCGGAAGGCGCGCAATTGGGTGTCGGGATCCGCCAGGTTGCGGATCAAATAGGCGGCCAGGATCCCGTCGAACGGTCCGGTGACGCCGTTTTCGGCGAGCGCCTCGATGGGGGAGTGCACGAACCGGACCGACGGGGGCCATCGCTTGGCCTGTGCCTCGTCGAGCATGCCCCGTGATGCGTCGACGGCGATGATCTCGGCCTGCGGGGCGACTCTCAGCAGAGCGGCCGTCGACGCGCCGGTGCCGCAACCGGCGTCGAGCAACCGCAGGCCCTGCCCGCGGCCGGGCAACCGCATGCGGCGTGCCGAAAGCCGCAGGTGGGCATGGTATCCGGGGCTGTAGCCAACGAGCCGGTCGTAGGCGGGGGCGCCGGCGTCGAAGGCGGACGGCACGTCGCGGCGGGGCAGGCCGATGTTACTGATGCTCACGTTGCCGTTCCCACAGCAGCAGGACCGCGGTGACCAACGCGAAGCCGAACAGGAAATCTTCGACCGGGATGTCGAACGGAAACCGGATACCGGTGATCTGCCGATCGTCATAGACGACGATCGGGGCGCTGAGCTTCGTCAGCCAGCCGTCTGCCAGGCTTTGAAATCCGACCACGATCAGCATCGACAACCAGTACGCCGGGCGTCGAAAAAGCCCGGTGCGCAACACCAATAGTTCGAGCACGCACACCGCCAGCACCGCCAGCACGGCCGGCACGGTGTACCCGAGGCTCGTCATCAGCGGTGGAACCGTTCGAGGATCGTGCTGACCGCGTTATAGGTCAGCAGCGCACACAGCGGAATGACAACAAAGAACAGGACCTCCTCGATCGGCATCCGAAACGGGATGTTCGCGCCGGTGACGTAGGCACGGTTGTACGTCCACACATGCGCGCCGATCGCCACTTCATCCCAGAGCAGGAACACCACCGCGACGGGCAAGATAGCGCGCACGGCCCGCCGCGCTCGGCGATAGACGCCGTCGCCGAAGATCTCCAACGGCAAGGTAATTGCCAGGCACGCGGCCAGGACGATGAGGTACTGCCAGTGATCCATCACGCCAGACCGGATCGTCGATCGGCTGATGGGGCCGGGTGTCTCAGCCGCGCCCGCCATGATCGCAGCAGCCCGGTGCCGGCGACGCCGAGTCGCCGCGCGGTCCCCACGGTGGCGCGCTGGCTGAACACCGCGAAGTCGCTGTCTTCGATGCGGTCGAGGATTTCCGAGTACAGCGTCAGCGCCGTGGCCACGCAGGCGCGTGAACGGGGCGCCAACAGCGCGATTCCGCCTTCGGCGTACCGGTAGACCTGTCGGGTGATGTCGTGCTGATCGGCCAGCGCGTTGCGCACCCGGCGATCGGTTTGGCGGTTGTCGTGGCACCACATCAGTAGGTCGCGATCGACGTTGTAGGCGGCTAGCTCGTCGGCGGGCAGGTAAACCCGTCGTCGGGTCAGGTCTTCGTCGACGTCCCGCAGAAAATTGGTGAGCTGGAAGGCCCTGCCCAGCGCTGCGGCGTAGGGAGCGGCTTGCGCGGTCGGGCCGACCGTGCCCAGGATCGGAAGCAATTGCAGGCCAATCGCTTCCGCCGAGCCCTTAATGTACAGGTTCAGCGCCGCGCGGTCGGGATAGTCGGTGATCGTCAGATCCATCCGCATCGACACGAGAAAGTCGTCGAACAGTTCGTCACCGATGCCATAGCGATGCGCTGTGTGGCTGACCGCCGCGAGCACCGGTTCGGCTGGATGCTCGGTGTGCGCGAAGAATTGGTCGGACAGCTGCTGGAGTCGCGCCGCGCGGGTCGCGGTGTCCAGGGATGGATTGAGGTCGTCGAGGATGTCGTCGGCGTAGCGGGCGAAGCCGTACAGCGCATGCACCGGCGGACGTTGTTCGGGCGCAAGCAATCTGGTGGCCAAGAAGAAGGTGCGGCCGTGGGTGGCGTTCAGTTCGCGGCAGCGACGATACGCGTTGCGCAGTTCCGGATCCGCGATACCGGCCGCGTCCAGCTCGCCCCGGATCATGTCAGGCCGGCTTTCGTCACCACGCTTTGCGTTGACCGCTCGACGATGCCGGTGATGCGGTCGGCGGCCAACCGCCCGGAGATCAGCGCGGTTGGCACGCCGACGCCGGGGACGGTCGACGATCCCGCCAGTACCGCGTTGTCGACGCCGCGCACGGTGTTGGCCGGACGGAAGGGCCCGGTCTGGGCGAACGTGTGAGCCAGCGCGAACGGAGTTCCGGCGATCATGCCCTGGCGCGCCCAGTCGGCGGGGTTGACGACGTGCAGCACCTTGGCGTCGTGGCGCAGGCCCGGGACCAGTCGCGCGGCGACGACGTCGAGCAGCTGGTCGGCGTAGGCGTCGCCGATCCGGGACCAGTCGACGACGCCACGGGCGAGGTTGGGTGCCGGCGCCAGGATGTAGAACAGGTCGTGGCCGGCTGGGGCCAAGGCCGGGTCGCTGGCGGTCGGCCTGGTGACGAGCAACGACGGATCCCGCATCAGCCGGCCGTCGCGGATGATGTCGGTGAAGGTGTCGTCCCACGCTGCGCCGAACACGATGTTGTGATGTGCCAGTGCGTGATTCGGTCGGCTGGGACTGCCGATATGAGCGACAACCGCCGACGGCGCCGGTCGCAGGGCGCCCATGCGGCGGGGTTCGCGGCCCAGCAGTTTGTAGGTTTGCGGCAGTTCAGTGGTCAGCACAACCGCGTCGCAGGCGATGCGCTGATCCTGGTCGGTGTGGACCGCCACAACGCGGCCGCCCGTGGATTCCAGGCCGGTGACCGTGGCGCCGTAGTGGAATCGCACTCCGGCGTCTGTCGCGGCGGCGGCCAAAGCATCCGGCAGCGCCCGCATGCCGCCGCGCGGGAACAGCACTCCCGAGATGGTGTCCATGTAGGCGATCACCGCGTAGACCGCCAGCGCCTGCCGCGGTGCCACACCGGCATACAGCGACTGGAAGGTGAACACTCGTCGCAGCCGCGGGTCGGTGATGTGGCGCTTGACCATGGCATCCCATTTGCGGAATCCGCCGAGCGACGCCAGTTTCGCCAACTGCGGATTCAGCATCGACAGTGGCGAATCGAAGTTCCTGGCGATGAATCCGTCGAATTCGGTGTGGTACAGCCGGGTCAGCCAGTCCCGCAGCTGCCGGTAGCCCGCAGCCTGCTTGGCGCCGGCGAATCCCTCGATCGCGGCCGACATTCGATCCGCGTCGCTATGCACGTCGATGCTGCTGCCGTCGGCGAACTGCGCGCGGTAGGCCGGATCAACATCGAGCAAATCCATTCGCCCAGAACTGCTTTCACCGACCGCAGCGAACGTGTCGTCGATGATGTCGGGCATCGTCAGCACCGTCGGTCCGGTGTCGATCCGGTAGCCGTCGACATCGAGGCGCCCCGCGCGTCCGCCGGGCCAGCTTTCCCGTTCGAGCACCGTGACTTCGCGGCCGCGACCGGCCAGATGCAGGGCTGCGGACAGGCCCGCGAAACCCGCACCGACCACGATCACCCGATCGCTTCGACCCGGCACGGTCCACATTATTCGCTCCGCTCCGTGCATATGGCGGCCATGGCCGCCAGCGCGGCCCGTACCGATTCATCCAGCCGAAGCCGATCGAGTTCGTCGCGCGCGGACGCGACGCGCTCGCCGATCAAGCCTTCGATCCACTGCACGGCACCGGTCGTGACGATCAGCGTGCGCCAACGGTCGATCGCGGTGTCGTCGAGTTCCCCGTTGTTCATCAGGTCGGTGAGTTGTCGGCGGGTGGGCGCGTCGGCCAGTTGATGTGCCGCGATCACGACGCTGGTCGCCTTGCGCTCGACGAGATCCCGGCCGCTGGGCTTACCGGTTGCCGCCTCGGAGCCGAAGACACCGAGCAAATCATCGCGGAGCTGGAACGCTTCTCCGATGGCGGTGCCGTAGCGACCCAGGCCCGACAGCGTGCGATCGCTGCAGCCGCTCATCGCCGCACCGATCTCCAACGGCCGGCGCACGGTGTAATTACCTGACTTGCGCCGCGCCACCTCCAGAACAACCGCCATCGAGGGCAGGTCGCGGACATCGCTCGCCAGATCGGCGAATTGGCCCAGCGCCAGCTCGGTGCGCATGGCGTCGTAGCGCGGCAACGCCTGTTGCAAACGGCGTTGTTCGACGCCGCTCTCGCGGAGCATCTGCTCGGCCCAGATCAGGCACAGGTCACCCAACAGGATTGCGGCCGAGTCGCCGAAGCGCCGGGGCGATCCGGACAGCCCGCGCTGTCGATGCCAGTCGGTGAACTGCATATGCGCCGCAGGGCGCCCCCGCCGCGACGGTGAATCGTCCATCACATCGTCTTGCAACAACGCGAAGGCGTGCAGCAGCTCCAAGCTCGCGGAGGCGTACAGTGCCTCGTCACTGTCGGGCGCGCCGCACAGCCAACCGAGATACATGAAGGTGGAGCGCAGGCACTTACCGCCGGTCAAGAAATTCACCAGGATGTCGCCGGCCGCCTCGATGCCGGCCTCATCCAACTCGGCTGCGCATCGGTTCGCGACGAATTGCGCGACGTGGGTCAGCACAGTGCGCCGCAGCCCGATTCGCCATGCATTGAATTGGCCGGGATCTGACCAGGATTCCTGACGCAGCGTCGTCGGGTCCGTGGACGGCACCAACGACAGTGCGGCTGGTTTTGCCACCGGAGCCCCTCTCGAACTGCTCAGACTCACGCGGTCATACCCCCTGACAACGAAGACAAACCCGCGCTGACTGGCTGCACCCAGATTCCCTTCACAAGATTAAAGTTTAACTTACTGAACATCTGGCGCGCTCGCCAGAGCGAAGCCACGCTGGCTTATGGTGTGGCCATGACCCGCGCCGGCGACGATACAGAACGAAGTGATGAGGAGGAGCGGCGCTCATGACTGCCGCCCAGCGCGAACGAAGTGCCCTCGTCGAAACCCTGCGCAGCGTCGGGCCCGACGCGCCGACGCTGTGCGAAGGCTGGACCACCCGGGACCTGGCAGCCCACCTCGTGGTGCGGGAACGGCGACTGGACGCGACGCCCGGCATCACGATTCCCTTCCTCGCCGGCTACACCGCCAGGGTGCAGACCCAGACGGGGCAGTCACACAGCTGGGACGACCTTGTCGACCTGGTCGCGTCGGGGCCGCCGATCTACTCGCCGTTCAAGCTTCTCGACGCGGTGGCCAACCTCGGCGAGATGTTCATCCATCACGAGGACGTGCGGCGCGCGGTCGATGGCTGGCAGCCCAGAGTGCTCGACGCATCGACCGTCGCCGCGCTGCGCCGCCAGCTCGGTCTGCTGAGCCGCATGACACTGGCGAAGCTGCCTGCCCAGGTCAGCCTGCGCACGACCGACGGCCGACAGATTGCCCGGGTCGGGCGTGGAGATGCCGTTACAGTGACCGGCGAACCGCAGGAGTTGGTGCTGTTCGTCGCGGGCCGCGATGCCGCGCGCGTCGAATTCGACGGCGACCCGCAGGCCGTCGCCGCCGTCCGAGCGTCAAAGCGCGGCCTGTGATCAGCTATCGCGCCAATCGTCTGTAGCACGGATGAGGTTGTCTCCGAGCTCGGCTCCTTAGCTGGGCCGACGCGGCGTTGGCGGTTTCGGTCGTCGTTCATCCGTTCACCGCCTTGACGACTGCCAAAACTGAAGCGACAAGGCCGAGCGCCGCGAGGCTGCTCGCCAGCAATGCTGGTGTGAAATTGTGTGGTAACCGCTCGCCGCACCGGATCGCTCGATCAACCTGGCGCCACCGCAACAGGCCAGCACCAGTGATCACAATCGCCAGTATTCCCAGCACCGTTGACAAGATGTACTGCATCCCTTGGACCGCTGATCCAGCAACGAATTGCAGCAGGGCAACCGTTGCTGCCAGCAGTCCGAGCGCTGTGCGCTGCCAAGCGAGAAAGGTCCGCTCGTTGGCGAGGGTAAAGCGGTAGTCGGGCTCGTCGGTGACTTGGCGGATCATATTTCTGATGCTGCGCCTCGCAGCGCCATGTCGGTAGCCGGCTTGTTCTTGTGGAGCCACAAAGCGGGCTTGTGGTTGGATAAACCATGGCACTGAGTTCTCGCATGCCCGAACTGTCCGCGCTCGAAGTCTTCCTGGCGGTGGCCAAAACGGCCAGCCTGGGCGCCGCAGGACGGGAACTTGGACTGACGCAGCAGGCGGTATCTGCCCGGCTGACCTCGATCGAGGCCCAGACCGGCGTGCGGCTAGCGGTCCGCACGGTGCGGGGTACCCAGCTGACCCCGGCCGGCGTCGTCGTAGCGCAGTGGGCAAACAAGTTGCTGGATGTCGCCCAGGAAGTTGATGCCGGGCTGGGTTCGCTTCGCACTGAGAGCCGCAGCAAGTTGAAAGTGGCTGCGAGCCTTACCATCGCTGAACAGCTGATGCCCCTGTGGCTGGTGTCACTGCAAGCGACGGCGGCCCGGAGTGGCCGCAAGGCTCCAGAGGTCATTCTCACCACCACCAATAGCGAGCACGCGATATCGGCGGTGCGCGACGGCGCTGCAGACCTCGGATTCATCGAAAGTCCCGGTGCGCTCTCGGGTTTGCGCAGCCGGGTCGTTGCGTACGACGAACTCATGGTGATCGTGCCCGCCGACCATAAGTGGGCTCGCCGGTCGAAAGGCGTGAGTGCCGCCGAACTTAGCCGAACCCCGCTGGTCGCTCGGGAACCGGGATCGGGAACACGCGATTCGCTGACTGCCGCGTTGCGCAGCGCCCTGGGCGACGATTTCGCACAAGCGAGTCCGGCACTGGAATTGTCCTCCGCGGCAGCGGTGCGCGCTGCGGTTCTGGCCGGTGCGGGTCCTGCGGTCATGAGCAGGCTGGCCGTCGCCGACGATCTGGCCGTGGGACGCCTCCGCGCCGTGCAAGTGCCGGATCTGAATCTGCGCCGTGCCCTTCGGGCGATCTGGATGGGTGGAAAAACGCCGCCGGCTGGCGCGATCCGAGACCTGTTGAGTCACATCGGCACCGCCAGGCCGGCCTAGCTCCTCCATTGCTATGTGCCGTAGCGCAGCCATAGCGGCAATGCATTGTCTAGTCGCTGCATGAACTTGTGCAGTCCCACCCGGTACTGGCCAGCTCCCAGTGGATCAATCTGGTACTCAGGGAACGCAATACCGACCCCGAATAGGCCGGGAGCCAGAATACCGTTGGTCGGGTCGTATTCCAGTGACCCCCATTGGGGAGTCAGTGGAAGCTGTCTACGTTCGAATCCAACGGTGTAGACGACGTGGTCACACATTTCAAGGGTCTTCTCGAATTCCGGATCACCGACCGAGCACCTCTCAAGCCGTCGCGGGCACGTTCCGTCGATGTTCTCGCGCGCCCAGTCGGCAGCGTGGCCCTTAAGCCCGGTATCGTCGAACAGCGTCCAATCGTCAAAATTGACAGCGTACTTCAGCGGACCGCGATAGAAGTTGATCACCTTTTTCACCGGGGTGTTCAACAGGTTCGGCAGCGCGATCATCGACGAGTGTGAAGCGCCAAACACGCCGACCGTGGCGCCATCCAGCGGCAGCTGTGCCAGTTTCGCAGGATCAAGCGCGGTCTCGATCGGAATCTCGTCAAGCTCCTCGTAAGAAAGCTTCTTGGGAACCGAGCCGACTGCCAGGATCACATTCTTCGACGTGATCGTCTCGTGTTGCGTGGTTATGGTCCACTGCCTGTCGGCTAGCACCAATTCTGTTGCGAACGCGCGAATAGCTCTCACTCGTTGGCAAAGATGCTGCGAGATCCACACCAGCGGTTCGGCTACGACGCCGAGCGGGCACGTCTGCTCGGGATCGAACTTGTTCAGCTCAAAAGCCGGCGCTTGTCCAAAGCGGAACGACGGCGAGGCGGTCAAGTAGTCGAGAAATAACTCGACGCGGGTGTTGCTCGGCACAGCTCGCCATTTGGTGCCGAAATCTCCCGCACCGAATTCTGGGTCGATCCAGGCGATTTGCTCGCCCACGATCCCGTGGTCAAGCAACCGCCCTACGGCTGCGATGCCTGCCGGCCCTGCTCCGATCACGGTCCAGGTGTACTCAGTCATTTTCCTGCCCTTCCGGTATGCGTGTCTCGGCGTTGTTGCGCTTACGCGAAGAACGCGATTGTCGAGTGCTGACCTCGATACTTCGCCCGGGAGACACCACGCGGTAGGGCTGCTGTCTTTGCCAGCTCACAAACTTGTATTGTGGCTGTCGGCGACACAGGAATCCTGGTGGGCGCCGATGCGCGGGTGGTCGATGTGCCGCTGGGAGATCTTGACCCTCAACCAAAAGCTAAGGACCGCGGGCGGATTCGCCATCGCGCTGTCAGCGCGCGATGCTGCCGGTGATCAGCGACCGAGCAGATGCCGCAGCGTCTGATCGAGGCCAGGCCGGCGAAACCGGTGACCGGCCTGTTGCAGCCGGGCCGGCAGCACCCGTTGATTGGCGCACGCCAGTTCGCGTGCCCCCTGCTCGCCGAGCAGCAGCCGCGGTCCAACCGGCGGCACCGGCAACACCGCGGGCCGGCGCAGCACCTTGGCCAGTGTTCGGGTGTAGTCGCTGTTGCGGACCGGATCGGCGGCCACCGCGTTGACCGGTCCGGACAGCGCGGTGTCCCACAGTCCGCGGTGGTAAACCTCAACAAGGTCGTCGATCCCGATGTAGGAGAACCACTGGTGGCCGTCGCCGAGGCGACCGCCGAGCCCGGCGCGGAACAGCGGAAGCTGCAGGCGAAGGGTTCCGCCGCTCGGGGACTGCACGATCCCGGTGCGCACCCGCACCACCCGGGCCCCGCCGTCCTCGGCCACCGTCGCGGCGAGCTCCCACTTGTCGACCACGTCGGCGAGGAACCCGTCGCCGCGATCGCTGTCCTCGGTGAGTGTCGCCTCGCCACGGTCGTAGCCGTAGTAGCCGATCGCCGACGCGCAGACCAGCGTTTTCGGCCCGTCGGCCGATTTCGCGATCAGCTCAGCCAGGCGGCGGGTGGGACCGATCCGGCTGTCGCGGATCGCGACGCGGTGCGACTCGGTGAAGCGGCCGGCGATCGAGGCGCCCGCCAGATGAATTACCGCGTCAACGCCGTTCAGCAGGTCCGGATCGGGATCGTCCGGATTCCATTGCCGTTCATCGGGTTTGGTCGCCGTGTGGCGCACAAGATGGATCACCCGATGACCGCCGGTGGACAGGAACGCTGTCAACGCCGAGCCGACCAGCCCGGACGATCCGGTGACCGCGACCGTTATCGGCTTCAAACCCTGCGCGGCGGCCTGCCGATGTGCGGCGATGTCGTCGGCCAGCTGGCGATGCCGGTAGGCGAACATCGCCTGCAGCGCCTTCGCCGGGACAGGTGTGGCGACGCGGTCGGTCACCCGGGTGCGTTCACCGCTCAGCTCTTCGAAGTCGTGGGTATGCCGCCAGCGGACCGCCAGCCGGACCGGCAACGAGGCCAGTCCATCGGCGCCGACGGTGTCGACGAAGCGTCGCGGCGGATCGTAGGCATCCGGTTGATGGTCGGCCACCCAGCGCAGACCCCCGGGCAAGCCCAGCTCGGCGCGGCCGTTCGCCAGCGAATCCGCTTCGGCGACGACCCGCACCGGCTGCCACGGCGGCGAGAGCCGGGTGATCGCGCCGGGCCGGGTGTGCCAGTCGAATACCTCGTAGATCGGCGCGTCGACGACGCTCGAGTACACAAGTCCCATTAGCTCGACGGTACGCGGCGAGCCCGCGGGGCCGCGAATATTGCCCGGCTCCTCCTCAGGCCGTTCACGGCCTGCATCGTCGCCGGGCCGATTACCGATCCGGCAGGGCGTGCTCGACGATGGGTAGCCGCGGTAGCGGCTGACGTTCACGGCGCTTGGCCGCCAGGTATACCTGCGCGGTCTCATCGGCCACCGTGTGCCAATCGAAATCCGACGTCAGACGTTCACGCGCAGCCCGGGCCCGGCGCTGGGCGGCGGCGGGATCGGCAAGCACGGTGCCGACGGCCCTGGCCAGCCGCGTCACATCGCGAGGCGGACAAGACATCCCGGTCTCGCCGTTGATCACTGCCTCGCCCAGGCCGCCGATGTTCGATGTCACCAACGGCGTTCCGGCCGCGGCGGCCTCCAGCGCCACTAACCCGAACGGCTCGTAGTGGCTGGGCAGCACCGCGGCGTCGGCGCGATGCAGCGCCGCCAAGAGCTCGTCGTGATCGAGCCGCCCGACAAACCGGGTTGCCTTGAGCACCCGGTGTTTACGAGCCTGCTCGACGAGCCAGGCCTGCTGGGTGCCCTCACCGGCAATCGTCAGCGTGGTCCCCGGATGCGCGCGCCTGATCCGCGGCAACGCCGCGATCGCGTCGTGCACACCTTTCTCGTATTCCAGGCGGCCCACAAACAGCAGTTCCGCCGGCCCGCTGTGGCGCCGACGCTTCGCGAACGGCCAGCGGACTGCCTCGATACCATTGCGGATCACGGTGATCTCGGCCAGGCCGGGCCCGAACAGCTCGGTGATCTCGTCACACATCGACGCCGAACACGTCATGAGCGAATCGGACTCGCGTACCAGCCATGATTCCACGGCATGCACCTGCCTGCTCAGCGATCCGGAGACCCATCCGGAATGCCGACCGGCTTCGGTCGCGTGAATCGTGGAAACCATTGGCACGTCGTAGAATTCGGACAGCGCGACAGCCGGGTGGGCGACCAGCCAGTCATGCGCGTGAACGACGTCGGGACGCCACGGGTCGTCGCTTGACCGCTCTTTCAGCGACAATCCGGTGCGGACCATGGCGTGACCCATGGCCAGCGTCCAAGCCATCATGTCCTTGCCGAAGCTGAACTCGTGCGGGTCCTGCGCGGCCGCGACGACTCGAACGTCTTCGCTGATTTCATCCGACGACGGGTGCGTGCTCGGATCGGTTCCCGTCGGGCGGCGGGACAGCACCACAACTTCGTGGCCCGCGGCTGCCAACGCCGTCGACAGGTGATGAACGTGGCGACCGAGCCCACCGATCACCACCGGTGGGTACTCCCACGACACCATCAGAACTTTCATCGCGGCAGCCTGCGCGCGTCCAGTGCGCCGAACAGCCCGTCGGCCCGGTTCCAGCCATCTGCCAGACGCTGCGCGACCTCGCGGCGACCCGACGCCAGCGTTCCGGCGATCTCGCGGGTGGCGTGTGCGTGCAGATGAGCCCGGTAGCGGGCGTAGTCGGCCGCCGAGTCCTTGCTCACCATGAACGGCCAATCACTCGACACCGTCAGCAGTGTCTCGCGCAGGATCTGATCGGCGATGTGGTCGCGAGGGATCGGTCCGTCCAGGGATGCGGTTTGGGTCAGCGCCTTGTCGACGGTGCTCAGTGCGGTGTCGACGACCTCGGTGTTGAGCTGTACCAGGTCGGCCACCTTGTCGCCGGCCCACACCTGCCAGTCCTTGCCCGAACCCCAAGAGCTGGGCGGTAATTCGACGGCTTCGCCGACGAATCCCTCGGCGACTGCGTCGCTCAGCGTGCCGATGCGCACGCCGGCCTCGGGCAATGCCCGCAGCACCCGTTCCAGCCACACCGGTCCCTCGTACCACCAGTGGCCGAACAACTCGGTGTCGAACGCGGCGACGAGGTGTGCGGGCCGCCCGATGCGCTCGGATTCGGCCTGCAGTCGCCCGCGCACCACGTTGACGAAATCAGCGACGTGGCCGTCGATTGCCCGATCGGCACGCTCGGGATCGTAGGGTGCCTTGGCATCCGACGGCACGTTGCGGCCGGTGACCCGGGCCGGCTTGAGGCCGGTGCGGTGGTCGTAGGTGTGGAAATCGCGGTAGGCGGCATGCCCGGGATAGCCGGATTTCGGCGACCACACGCGGTAGCTGACCTGAAGGTCACGTCCAAACGCGACGACGTCGGAATCGCCGACCGGCCGGCCCAGCGCGGTGTCACCGTGCAACGACGGCCCGTCGACCATGAAATGGCCGACCCCCGCGGCCGCATAGTCCTGTTCCATCCCCGGGGCGTAGGCGCATTCGGGTGCCCAGATGCCAATCGGCTTGTGCGACAAGCGTTGCCGGGCATCGGCCAAGCCCTCGCGCAGCGCGAACTCGCGCAGCCGCGGCGTCAGCAGCGGCTGAAAAGGATGCGCCAGCGGCCCGCCCAACAGCTCCACCGTGCCGGCGTCGATCAGCCCGCGTAGCAGCGGGCTTGCGCCATGGCGCCACCCGGTGGCGAAATCGTCGAGCGCCTCCTCGGTCTCGGCGAACTCACGAATCCCAAAGGACCGCAATGCGTCTGGCGCGCTAGACGTCGCGGTGCCCGTCCGGTCTCCTGGGCGGATGCTGGCCGCCTCGGCGGCGCGCAGTTGCCAGTTGGCCAACCAGTGATGCATCCCGTCCAGGCAGTACGGATCGTCCAGCTGCGCGGTCACCACCGGCGTCATGCCCAGGGTGATCAGTCGATGACGGTCCTCGCCGGCCAGCTTCCGCAGTACCCGCAGCAGCGGCAGATAGGACGCCGACCACGACTGGTAGAGCCATTCCTCGCCCACGGGCCAGCGGCCGTGGTGGGCCAGCCACGGGAGATGGGTGTGCAGCACCAGGGTGAACAGACCGGGCACCTGGCTACCGGTCGGCTGATTCATCGGCGCACCGCGATGGCGACCAGATCGAGGCTGGCGTTGATGTCCCGCATGTCTGCGGCTTGCCCGGCCTCGGCAATTTCGAAGTCGGCGGTGGTGACCGCGGCGACGTCGGCCAGCAGTTCTACCGGCCAGGGCGCGTCGGCGACCGCCCGCGCGATCTGGGCGTCGATGATCGAGCCACCGTGCCGGGCATCCATCTCGGCCAGCCGCGGTCCGTGGAAGACGCCGCTCATCGACACCGACGCAAACCCGGCGTCGACCAATAGCTCGGTCAGCTCGCCGGCGTTGAGCTCTCGGGTATGAAACGGGTTGACCGGGGTGTCGCGGCCCGGCGAGAACGTAATCCGGTTCGGAGTGGACACCATCAGCAGCCCCGACGGCCGCAGCACCCTGGCGCACTCGCCGACGAACTGGGCCTGGTCCCACAGGTGCTCGATGACTTGGAAGTTGACCACCACGTCGACCGAGGCGTCGGGCAGCGGCAGCTCGGCCAGGTTGCCGTGGATGACCTGCACCCGCGGGTAGCGGGACCGCACGTGCGCCACCGTGGCCTCGTCATAGTCCAGCGCGATTACCCGGCGCGCGACGCGAGAGATCAGGTCGGCGCCGTAGCCTTCCCCGCAGCCCGCCTCGAGCACGTCGCGGCCCGCGCAGTGCTGCGCCAACTGCTGGTAGACCACCTCGTGGCGGCGAAACCAGTAATTCTCCACGTCCAGGCCCGGGACGGTGCGTTCACCGGTCAACGTCAAAACGGCGTCGACGGAGGTGTGGGGAACGTCGGGGACAAATGCGCTCATTGCTAAGGCAGGCTAACCCCTGGGGCCGGGTTCGCGAATGGTTCACCGTGGGTCCTCCCGCTCGCGGGGCAGACGCGGGGAAAGAACCTGCAGGACGACCCGCTATGGTGTGAGAGCGAACCGCACAAAGTTACCCGCTAGTAACATGCGTGTGCGGGTCGCATAAGCCGTGACCTAAGTCTTGCCGCTGGCGGCTGCAGGACTCTTTCGAGGAGGACGACCGACACTCATGACGAACATCGTGGTCCTGATCAAGCAGGTCCCAGACACCTGGTCGGAGCGCAAGCTCACCGACGGCGATTGGACGCTGGACCGTGAGGCCGCCGACGCAGTGCTGGACGAGATCAACGAGCGGGCCGTCGAGGAGGCGCTGCTCATTCGGGAGAAAGAAGCCGCCGACGGCACGGAGGGATCGGTGACCCTGCTGACCGCGGGTCCCGAGCGGGCGACCGAGGCGATTCGTAAAGCGTTGTCGATGGGCGCCGACAAGGCCGTCCACCTGCTCGACGACGGAATGCACGGCTCGGACGTCATCCAGACCGGATGGGCGCTGGCACGTGCCCTGGGCACCATCGAGGGCACCGAGCTGGTGATCGCCGGAAACGAGTCCACCGACGGTGTCGGCGGCGCGGTGCCGGCCATCATCGCCGAGTACCTGGGCCTGCCGCAGCTGACCCATTTGCGCAAGCTGTCGGTCGACGGCGGCAAGATCACCGGCGAGCGGGAAACCGACGACGGCTTATTCACTCTTGAGGCTTCGCTGCCCGCGGTGGTGAGCGTGACCGAGAAGATCAATGAGCCACGTTTCCCGTCCTTCAAGGGCATCATGGCCGCCAAGAAGAAGGAAGTCACCAAGCTGACGCTGGCCGAGATCGGTGTCGAGGCCGACGAGGTCGGGCTGGAGAACGCCGGGTCGACGGTGCTGGGGGCTAACCCCAAGCCGCCGAAGACCGCCGGTGAGAAGGTCACCGACGAGGGCGAGGGCGGCAGCCAGATCGCCCAGTACCTTGTTTCGCAGAAGATCATCTAAGACTTAATCCCTAGCCGAAAGGCATCGAAGAACCCATGGCTGAAGTACTGGTGCTCGTCGAGCACGCTGAAGGCGCTATCAAGAAGGTCACCTCCGAATTGATCACCGCGGCACGCGTTTTGGGTGAGCCCGCTGCCGTGGTGGTCGGCAAGCCCGGCACCGCCGCGCCGCTCGTCGATGGGCTGAAGGCCGCCGGCGCCGCCAAGATCTACGTCGCGGAATCCGACACCGCGGAGAACTACCTGATCACTCCGGCCGTCGACGTGCTGGCCGGTCTCGCCGAATCGGCAAGCCCGGCAGCCGTTTTGCTGGCGGCCAACGCCGACGGCAAAGAAATTGCGGGCCGGCTGGCCGCCCGGATCGGTTCTGGTCTGCTGGTCGACGTGGTCGATGTGCAGGCCGGCCCTAAGGCGATCCACTCCATCTTCGGTGGCGCGTTCACCGTCGAGGCGCAGGCGAACGGCGACACCCCCGTGATCACCGTGCGGGCCGGCGCGATCGACGCCGAGCCGGCCGATGGCGCGGGCGAGCAGGTCACCGTCGAGGTGCCGGAGCCCGCCGAGAATGCGGCCAAGGTCACCGCGCGGGAGCCGGCGGTTGCCGGCGACCGGCCGGAGCTCACCGAGGCGACCATCGTGGTCTCCGGTGGCCGCGGTGTGGGCAGTGCCGAAAACTTCCATGTGGTAGAGGAATTGGCCGACTCGCTGGGCGCCGCCGTCGGCGCGTCGCGTGCCGCCGTCGACTCCGGCTACTACCCGGGCCAGTTCCAGGTCGGCCAGACCGGCAAGACGGTGTCGCCGCAGCTGTACATCGCGCTCGGAATCTCCGGGGCGATCCAGCACCGCGCCGGCATGCAGACGTCGAAGACGATCATCGCGGTCAACAAGGACGAAGAGGCGCCGATCTTCGAGATCGCCGACTACGGCGTGGTCGGCGACCTGTTCAAGGTTGCGCCGCAGCTCACCGAGGCGGTCAAGGCCCGCAAGGGCTGAGTTCCCCGCTCGGCCACGACCTAGCCTGTTGGTGTGCCAACCGGATCGGATCCACACAGCGAGTTGGCCCGGGTGGCCGACACCGTCGGTCCTGCCGCCAGCGCGGCACAGACCGCGCTCGGCGGCGGCCCTGTGGCCACCCGGCTGCGCGCCGCGATCCTGGCGCTGGCGCAGCACCGCGGGTCGACCTCCAGCATCTGCCCTTCCGACGCGGCCCGGGCCATCGGCGGTAACAGCTGGCGCGAGCTCACGGCGCAGAGCCGGACCATCGCGTTCGCGTTGGCCCGGGCTGGCGACATTCAAATCACTCAGCGCGGCAACGTGATTGACCCATACCGGCCCCCGCGCGGCCCTATCCGGATTCGCACGAGATGCTGAGCCCCTGGCCCAAACCCGATACGCCCGGCCCTGGGCAGGAATCGGTGTGGGATTACCCCCGCCCGCCACGGCTGGAGGACTTCGCCGGCTCGATCACCGTCGAGTTGGGTGGCCAGTCGATCGCGTCGACGACGCGCGCCTGGCGGGTGTTGGAAACCAGTCACCCACCGACCTACTACCTGCCCCGCGACGCCTTCATCGAGGGCGTTCTGCGTCCCGCTGCAGGGGCTTCCTGGTGTGAATGGAAAGGGCAGGCCCGCTACTACGACCTGGTGACCGACGGGCGCGAGGCGCTGCAAGCGGCGTGGACCTATCCACAGCCGAGTCGAGATTTCGCACCCATTGCGGGCGCCATCGCGGTGATGGCTGCAGCAGTGGACCGCTGCACCGTCGACGGCGAAGAGGTGATTCCGCAGCCGGGAGGTTTCTACGGCGGCTGGATCACCAGTTGGATTGTCGGGCCATTCAAGGGAATCCCGGGATCCGTGGGGTGGTGATGCCCCGCGCGGGCTGAGACGGCTATGTCGAACGGGTCAGCATGTCGTCGATGCGGCGCAGACCGATGGCGCACACCGTCAGGTACGGCATTGCCCACAGCGGAACGGCGATGGCCGCGTGCGTATGGTCGCCGACCGGCTGCACCCGATGATGGGTTGCCGGCACGCCGCCCACCTTCCAGGCCCAATGCCGTCCCGCTTCGAATTCGGTCACTACGAATGGCAAGGAGAACCCCAACGACGTCCGCACGCTGCCGGTGGCGTGCAGACCCAGCTCGGTGTGCGGTGGATCGAGTCGGGCCCCGCTGATCGTCGGACCCCACGTCGGCCACGCGTCAAGGTCGACCAATACCTGCCACACCGCCGACGACGGCGCGGCGATCAGCTTGTCCACAGCCAACATAGGGGTGAGATACCCGCATTGCCGTCGTTGCACACGGTCGGCGAACAACGCGCTAGGGCGCGTGTCCACCGAGCCGTTGTTGTTGTTCGACGACATCGTCCATGCGCCTTGCGGCGGTGGAATCTGCGGCGTTCGAACACCGCCCAGGATTCGATCAGCAACACCGGCTGGTCGGGATCGTCCAGAAAGTGCGGCCCGAGCTGGTCAGCGAAGCACCACCGCCGGGCCGTTTCGTGACTCATGGCAGCGCGACGAAGCTGATGGCCACCAAGACCGTGAGGGCGAGCATCTGCGGCCAGGGTCGCCACGGGTTGGCCTGAATGGCGTACGACATCTCCTTGAGCGGAGATCGTTCGGCCGGAGCGGCGCGATCGGCGGGCACCGGAGTGTGGAACTGGTGGAAATACAGTTGAATCAGGGTGGCGCCGATCCACAGCCCGGCAAGGAAGCTCACCGATTCGATACCGCGCCACACGATCAGCGTGGCAATCGCGGCGACCACCACCATGAGCACGACGTCGGACCCAGAAGTCGCGTAGGGCTTAACCCCGTACTGCTTGTCCAATGCCGCGCGGCGACGCTGGTAGGGCAACGCGAAGAAGGCGAACTTCACCACGATATGCACCCCCAGCACGATGGCGACGATAGTGGCGATGGTGTTGAGCATGCCGTCTCCTTATCGATCGGACGACGAGGCAAGCGTCGCCGTCCTCTTACCCGAGCACTTACTCTCCGTCGGCCTGTAAGACCACCATTGCCCGCGCACCTACCCGCACCGCAGTGCCAACCCGAATCGGCTCCTGATCATCGAGGCTCGGCATTGCGGCGGAGGTGTCCACAACCGGCACCCACGCTCGGCCGAACTCTTCGGGCGGCAAGGTGAACTCGATCGGCTCGTGGTGCGCGTTGAAGCACAACAGGAACGAATCGTCGGTTACGCGCTGTCCGCGGGCGTCAAGGTCGGGGATGCCCAAGCCGTTCAAATAGACCGCGACCGACTTGCCGAAACCCGAACCCCAGTCCTCGTCGCTCATTTCGGAGCCATCCGGGCTGAACCATGAGATGTCGGGCTGTGCCACCGCACCGCGTCGGCGTACCGGCACCCCTCTGAAGAACCGGCGGCGGCGAAACACCGGATGCGCGGCCCGCAAAGCCGATACCGACCGGGTGAACTCCATAAGCTCGAGGTCTGCCTTATCCCAGTGCACCCAGGTAATCTCGTTGTCCTGGCAGAAGCCGTTGTTGTTGCCGGCTTGACTGCGGCCGAGCTCGTCACCGTGCGATAGCATTGGAATTCCTTGCGACAGGAGCGTTGTCGCGAGAAAGTTGCGCTGCTGACGGGCGCGTAACGCGTTGACTTCCGGATCGTCGGTTGGACCTTCGATGCCGCAGTTCCAGGACTTGTTATTGCTCTCGCCGTCGTTGTTGTCTTCTTTATTGGCCTCGTTGTGTTTCTCGTTATACGAGACCAAGTCACGCAGCGTGAAACCGTCATGTGCGGTGACGAAATTGATCGACGCCACCGGGCGCCGCGCGGTGGACTCGTAGAGGTCCGCCGAGCCGGTCAGCCGGGAGGCGAACTCGCCGAGTGTCGCCGGCTCGCCGCGCCAGTAGTCGCGAACGGTGTCGCGGAACTTGCCGTTCCACTCCGTCCACTGCGGTGGGAAATTTCCGACCTGGTAACCGCCCGGGCCCACATCCCAGGGTTCGGCGATCAGTTTGACCTGACTCACCGTCGGATCCTGTTGCACCAGTTCGAAAAACGCCGACAGGCGGTCGACGTCGTAGAATTCGCGGGCAAGTGTTGACGCGAGGTCGAATCGGAAGCCGTCGACGTGCATTTCGGTCACCCAGTACCGCAATGAATCCATGATCAGTTGCAGCGTGTGCGGATGGCCGACGTGGAGGCTGTTGCCGGTGCCGGTGTAGTCCATGTAGTACTGCCGCTCGTCATCGACCAGCCGGTAGTAGGCGGCGTTATCGATGCCCCGCATCGACAACGTCGGGCCCAGGTGGTTGCCTTCGGCGGTGTGGTTGTAGACGACGTCGAGGATGACTTCGATGCCTTCCTCGTGCAGGGCACGGACCATCGTCTTGAACTCTTGCACCTGACCGCCGGGAGTGGTGCTGGCGGCGTATTTGAAGTCCGGGGCGAGGAAGCCAACTGTGTTGTAACCCCAGTAGTTTGACAGACCGTTGTCCACCAACGTGGAGTCGTTTGCGAAGTGGTGCACCGGCATCAGTTCGATCGCGGTGACACCCAGACTTTTTAGATGCTCGATGATGACCGGATGGGCGATAGCGGTATAGGTGCCGCGCATCCGCTCCGGGATGTCGGGATGCAGCTGGGTCAGCCCCTTGACGTGCGCCTCGTAAATGACCGTGTCGGCGTACTCGTGGCCCGGCGGACGGTCGTTGCCCCAGTCGAAGAACGGGTTGATCACCACCGACTTGGGCATGCGCGGCGCGGAGTCGTCGTTGTTGCGGCTGTCGGGGTCGCCGAAGTTGTAACTGAACAGCGCTTGGTGCCACTCGAAGTTGCCGTCGATTGCCTTCGCGTACGGATCGATCAGCAGCTTGTTAGGGTTGCACCGGTGTCCGGCCGCCGGGTCGTAGGGCCCGTGCACCCGGTAGCCGTAGCGTTGGCCGGGTTCGACTGCCGGCAGAAAGCCGTGCCAGATGAATCCGTCCACCTCATTCAACGGCACCCTGGTCTCGGCACCGTCGGCGTCGAAGAGGCAGAGCTCCACCCGCTCGGCAACTTCACTGAAAATCGCGAAATTGGTGCCCGACCCGTCGTAGGTCGCGCCCAGCGGATAGGCCTTCCCGGGCCACTGCTCGATGGCCGTCACAGCGCCCTCTTTCTTCCGCGGGCCGCGTGCCGACGGCCCGTCCCAACCTGAAATACCTGCCGGGGGATACCCACTGCGCCGCGGATCACACCTGGAAGCGGCGGGGATCACCCTAAAGCGCCCGCGTCCGATCTCATCGACCGGTAACGGCTGAAGCCCGTTTGGCAAGCCCGTCCAGTTCGCCCGTCGTCCGCCACGCCTCGAGGATGTCGGCGTATTCGGTTGGGCTGCCGAAGAAGAAGCTGTCCTGGTTCAACCGCGCATCCGCCTGGCCCTCGCGGTTGTAGTAGCCGGGTGTGCACGACTCGCGCCGGCCGGCGATCACACTCGAGCGTGCCACGACGGTGTCGACCCAGGCTGCTTCGGCGTCCAGGGTGGCTTCCACCTCGGCGGCGCCGTGCTGCAACGCCCAGGCAATCACCCAGGCGATGTGGCGGGATTGGGTGTCGATGAGGTAGGGGAAGTTCACGGTGAAGCCGGACTGAGCGATGCTTTCGATGAAGCAGTTCGGAAAGCCATTGACGTGCACGCCGTGCATTGTGCGCACGCCGTCGGCCCACTTCTCGGTGAGGGTCAGGCCGTCGCGGCCGATGACTTCGAAACCGGTACGTTGCGCGTAACTGGTGCCGACCTCGAAGCCGGTGGCGAAAATCAAACAGTCCAGCAGGTATTCGACGCGGTCGGCGACGACGCCGTCGCGGGTGATCTGCTCGACTCCCCGGCCGTGGGTGTCGACGAGGGTGACGTTGTCACGGTTGAACGCCTGCAAGTACTCGTCGTGGAAGCAGGGCCGCTTGCAGTAGTAGCCGTACCACGGCTTGAGCGCGTCGGCGGTGGCCGTGTCGGTCACGATCGCATCGACGCGCGCCCGGATCTCTTCCATCTTGGCGAAGTCGGCCAGTTCGGCGGCGTTCGGCCCTGCGTCGTTCACGATCGGCAGCTTTTTGATGAGGCTGGTCCACGCGTCGTCCACCAGGTCCTCATCGGCATTGCCGCCCGCGGTGAGGATTTGGAAGTTCTCCATGCGCCGCTGTTGCCAACCGGGCTCCAGCGACGCCGCCCACTCGGGTGCGGTCGGCCGATTGGCCCGCACGTCGACCGTTGACGGGGTGCGCTGGAAGACGAATAGTCGATGCACGGATTCGGCCAGTCGTGGCACGCACTGAATTGCCGTCGCACCGGTTCCGATGATGCCGACGCGCTTGTCGGACAACCCGGCAAGGTCGGCGCCGGTGTATTCGTAGTCCCAGCGGCTGGTGTGGAATGTATGACCGCCGAACCTGGTGATCCCCGTTATTCCAGGCAGTTTCGGCTTCTGCAGGTAGCCGTTCGCCATCGCCACAAACCGGGCGCGGATCTCGTCGCCGCGGTCGGTGGAGATCAGCCAGCGGGAATTACTTGCCTCCCAGCGAATCTCCTGTACCTCGGTCTGCAGACAGGCGTCACGGTACAAGTCGTAATGCGAGGCGATCCGGCGGCAGTGGGCCAGGATTTCAGCGCCTTTCGCATACTTCTCGGTCGGCACATACCCGAGCTCCTCGAGCAACGGCATATAGACGTAGGACTCGACGTCGCAGGCGATTCCGGGGTAGCGATTCCAATACCAGGTCCCGCCAACGTCGGCGGCCTTGTCGATCAACCTGACGTTGTCGACACCGAGTTGCCTGCACCGGGCCCCGATGAGCAACCCGCCGAAGCCGGCACCGACGACGGCGACGTCGACCTCGTCGCTGATCGGGTCGCGGGTGAAGTCGGGATCGGCCCACGGGTCGCGGCCAAAACGGCTGAATGCGCCCGCGACCTGCACGTATTGGGAGATTCCGTCGCCGCGCAGGCGGCGCTGGCGTTCTTGAGCGTATTTGGCGCGCAGCGCGGCGGGGTCAAATGTCGCGCCGTCGACCTCAGCCACCGTCGCAGTTTGGACCAAAACTGTGATCCAGGCAACGTTAATGCCCTCGACCTGCGCGATTAGCCGATTTTGCTGCGACATCGTCATCTGCCGTGCACGGACACGTCACGGCGCAGATGCCAATTAGTGATCAACATCGCTAACAGTGGCGCGCATGAGTGTTGACTCGGTCCTCATACCCGCTGATGAGCCCGCGTCGGGGACAGGTTCGTCCACCGAGCCGCGGTACTCGCTATTGCTGTCCACCGATCCCACGCTGATCGAGTCCGCGCAGCGGCTGCGCTACGAAGTATTCAACAACGAGCCAGGCTTCACGCTGACCGGGCAGGACGCCGGCCTCGACGTTGACCGCTTCGACGAGCACTGCGACCACTTGCTGGTCCGGGAGGACAACTCGGGCGAGCTGGTTGGTTGTTACCGCATGCTGTCGCCGACCGGCGCTATCGCCGCCGGAGGGCTTTATACCGCAACGGAATTCGACATCCGGGCGCTTGATTCGCTGCGGCCCTCACTCGTTGAGATGGGCCGCGCGGTGGTTCGCGGCGATCACCGCAACGGCGCCGTCGTGCTGCTGATGTGGGCCGGCATCCTGGCCTACCTCGACCGTTGCGGCTACGACTACGTCACCGGCTGCGTGTCGGTTCCGGTAGCCAGCGACGACGGCGGGCCGCCGGGCAGCCAGATTCGCGGCGTGCGCGACTTCGTGCTGCGCCGCCACGCCGCCCCGGCGCAGTACTGGGTGCATCCGCACCGGCCGGTGATCGTCGACGGATACACCGTGGACGAGATCCCTCCGCCCACGCGGCCGGCCATCCCGCCGCTGATGCGCGGCTACCTGCGGTTGGGCGCCCGAATATGCGGTGAGCCGGCCCACGATCCCGACTTCGGTGTGGGTGATTTCCCCGCGCTGCTGGACAAGCGTCAGGCCGACACCCGTTACCTGCGCCGACTCCGGTCGGTGGCGGCGGCCACCGAGGCGGCAGGCGGGGTGGCCTGATGAGCAATCCGGACGCGCGCGACCACGCCTGGCTGCCGCGTGCTTCCTGCGACACGAGTTGTCTGCAGGCCGGCGGCTCGGAAGCGTCCCGCCGGTTGATCGCGACGCTGCGGGTCGCGCTACGTGTCAGTCTGGCGCTGCTGTTTTTCCCGGCGCTGCTGCTGGTCTCGGTTCCGCTACCCGGTCGGTCGCGAGCCAGGAGGGTTTACTGCCGACTGTTGTTGTGGTGTCTCGGGGTCCGGATCACGTTGTCGGGCGGACCGATTCGCAATCTGCCCGGGATGTTGGTGGTCAGTGACCACATGTCGTGGCTGGATATCCTGACGATCTTCGCGGTACTTCCCACCAGCCCGTGGCGCATGCCGCCGGCGTCGTTCGTCGGCCGCGCCGACGTGGCCGCCAATCTCATCGTGCGGATGATGGCGCTCATCATCAAGGTGATCCCGATCGAGCGGGCCAGCCTGCGCCAGCTGCCCGGTGTCGTCGACGCCGTCGCGGCTCGGCTGCGCGCCGGCCAGACCGTGGTGGCGTTCCCGGAGGGCACCACCTGGTGTGGTCTGGCGTCGGGGCCGTTCTATCCGGCGATGTTCCAGGCCGCCGTCGACACCGGCCTACCGGTCCAGCCGCTGCGGTTGCGCTACCACCACCGCGACGGCACGGTCTCGACCGTCCCGGCCTATATCGGTGACGACACGCTGCTGCGTTCGATCGGTCGATTGCTGGTCGCCCGCCGCACCGTGGCACGGGTCTACGTCGAATCACTGCAGCTGCCCGGTGACGATCGGCGGGAGCTGGCCCGTCGCTGCCAGGCCGCCATACGCGTGACGCCGACGTCGCACCCAGGTCATGGGCAGCGTCGGCCCGTGCTGGCCTCCTAAGCGCTGCTGGGCTCAGCCAGGGCCTGATTGCCCTGCTCCTCCCCAGGCCGTTCCGGCCTGCATCGTCGCAGTGCGCCGCCGGTATTCTGGGCGGGTCATGGTCTACCTCGATCACGCCGCCACCTCCCCGATGTATCCCGCTGCCATCGAGGCGATGACGGCCGCGCTGAGCACGGTGGGAAATGCGTCCTCACTGCACACCGCGGGCCGGGCCGCTCGGCGGCAAATGGAGGAATCCCGCGAGCTGATCGCGGCCAAGCTCGGTGCGCGTCCGTCCGAGGTGATCTTCACCGCCGGCGGCACCGAGAGCGACAATCTGGCCGTCAAGGGGATCTACTGGGCGCGCCGCGACGCCCAGCCACGGCACCGGCGCATCATCACCACCGCGGTGGAACACCACGCCGTGCTGGACTCGGTGAATTGGCTGGTCGAGCACGAAGACGCCGAGGTGACCTGGTTGCCCACCGCCGCCGACGGGTCGGTGTGCGCCGCCGCGCTGCGTGACGCGCTGCAGCGCCACGACGACGTCGCGCTGGTGTCGGTGATGTGGGCCAACAACGAGGTCGGCACCGTCATGCCGATCGACGAACTCGCCGCCGTCGCGGCCGAATTTGACGTACCGATGCACAGCGACGCGGTCCAGGCGGTGGGACAGCTGCCCGTCGTCTTCGGCGCCAGCCAGCTCTCCGCGATGAGTGTGGCCGCCCATAAGTTCGGCGGCCCGCCCGGTGTGGGCGCGCTGCTGCTGCGCCGCGAGATCGGCTGCGTGCCGTTGTCGCACGGCGGTGGGCAGGAACGCGACATCCGGTCCGGCACCCCCGACGTTGCCGGTGCCGTCGGTATGGCGACGGCGATGCGGCTTGCCGTGGACGGGCTGGAGACCAACAGCGCACGGCTGCGGCTGCTGCGCGACCGTCTGATCGACGGGGTGTTGGCCGGCGTCGCGGACACTCGCCTCAACGGTGCCGGGGGATCGCGACGGCTGCCGGGTAACGCGCACTTCACCTTCGACGGGTGCGAGGGCGACGCGCTGCTGATGTTGTTGGACGCCAACGGAATCGAATGCTCGACGGGCTCGGCGTGCACCGCCGGAGTTCCACAGCCGTCGCATGTGTTGCTGGCGATGGGTGCCGATGCGGCCAGCGCCCGGGGATCGCTGCGATTGTCGTTGGGGCACACTAGCGTAGCGGCGGATGTCGACGCCGCCTTGCGAGTGCTGCCCGGTGCGGTCGCGCGCGCCCGGCAAGCCGCGCTGGCCGCCGCGGGTGTCGCACGATGAAGGTCCTCGCCGCGATGAGCGGCGGCGTCGATTCGTCGGTCGCCGCCGCCCGCATGGTCGATGCCGGCCATGACGTGGTCGGCATACACCTGGCGCTGTCGCAGGCGCCGGGCACCCTGCGCACCGGCTCGCGGGGCTGCTGCTCCAAAGAGGACGCCGGTGATGCTCGGCGGGTCGCTGATGTGCTCGGAATCCCGTTCTATGTATGGGATTTCGCGGACAAGTTCAAAGAAGACGTGATCGACGACTTCGTGTCGTCTTACGCCCGTGGTGAAACCCCGAATCCTTGTGTGCGGTGCAACGAGCGGATCAAGTTCTCGGCGCTGGCCGCACGTGCGTTGGCGTTGGGCTTCGACGCGGTCGCCACCGGGCACTACGCCCGGCTGTCCGACGGGCGGCTGCGTCGGGCCGTCGACCGGGACAAGGACCAGTCGTATGTGCTGGCGGTGCTCACTTGCGGTCAACTGCGCCACGCCGCGTTCCCGATCGGGGACACCCCCAAGTCGCAGATCCGCGCCGAGGCGGCCCGTCGCGGCCTGGCGGTCGCGGACAAGCCGGACAGCCATGACATCTGCTTCATCCCGTCGGGTGATACCCGCGCTTTCCTGGGAGCCCGGATCGGCGTGCGCCCCGGCTCGGTCGTCGACCAGCGGGGGACCGTGCTGGCCAGCCATGACGGGGTGCACGGTTTCACCATCGGCCAGCGCAAGGGACTCGGAATTGCCGGACCCGGCCCGGACGGCCGGCCGCGCTATGTCACCGCGATCGACGCGGACAGCGGCACCGTGCAGGTGGGCTCGGCGGCCGACCTCGACGTGTGGCGGCTCACCGGGCAGCAGCCGGTCTTCACCGCGGGGACCCCGCCGACCGGACCCGTCGAGTGCGCGGTGCAGGTGCGTGCCCACGGCGAGGCCGTCGATGCGGTCGCCCAATTGGCGGGCGATGGGCTCGAGGTTCGGCTGCGCGCTCCGCTGCGCGGTGTGGCGCCGGGACAGACGCTTGTGCTCTACCGCCTCGACTCGGACGGCGACGAGGTGATCGGCAGCGCCACCATCGCCTAGCCCGGCACGTTGGCGGCGATGTTGGTGATCACGATCGTCGACACCGATTCCGGGAAGCCGCAGTAAGTGACCTCCATCAGCGCCACCGACTTGACTTGGTAATCGCGTCCGCAGTTGCCGGGGCGAGTCTGCAGCGACCGTTCGTCGGCGGCCCAGGTGCCGACGAACCCCGTGCCGGCCGAGGTGTTCGCGCAGTCCCGGACGGTCGCCACCAGGGCGTCAAAGGCATGACGTGCCGTGTTGGCATCGCGATAGACAGCGACACCCTCGGAGATCAGGCCGGTGCGCGGCGGGTACTGGAAGGTGGTCTTGTGGAACTCTTCGATGTCGGGTCCGAAGGTGACGGTGTCTTCGAAGAGGAAGCGGCACTGCGTCGGCGCTGCCTGGGCGAGCGTGTCAACGTCGACCGGGGACTTGCCGTCCATCGACGGGATGATCGTCAGGTGGTCGTCGGCGCCGGTGATCGCGCGCATACGGTCCTGATCGAGCAGCACGCGGTCGACGTCGACGCCGGCGATGATGGGTTCGGTGCCGAACGGGGCGACCGCGGCGCCGTCCACTACCCGGGTGCATCCCGCGGCCAGCAGCGCCGCGCAACACAGCACCAGCGGGCGGGTCATCATGTGAGCGTAATCGCGCTGACTAGCCCTGGCACGGGGCGTGCGTAACCCGATCGAATACGGTTGGCCGGTGAGCGCTTTCGCAACCGCCAGCGGCACCGGGTCGTGGCCCGGCATAGCGGCGCGGCCGGCGGCCGAGGTCGTCGTCGGTGAGCTGGGCGCTGCGATGGCGCACATCGTCGAGCTGCCCGCCAGGGGAGTGGGCGCCGACATCGTCGGGCGTGCCGGTGCGCTGCTGATCGACGTGGCCATCGACACGGTGCCCCGCGGCTACCGGGTGGCGGCCCGGCCCGGCGCGGTGACCCGGCGGGCGGTCAGCCTGCTCGACGAGGACGTCGATGCGCTGGAAGAGGCTTGGGAGATCGCGGGTTTGCGCGGCAACGGGCGACCGGTCAAGATCCAGGCGCCCGGGCCGATCACCCTGGCCGCCGAGCTGGAGCTGGCCAACGGGCATCGGGCCATCACCGATCTGGGCGCCGTGCACGACATCGCCGCCTCGCTTGCCGAAGGCGTCGGCGCGCATCGCGCCGCGGTGTCTCGTCGACTCGACACGCCCGTGGTGGTGCAATTCGACGAGCCGTCGCTTCCGGCGGCGGTGGCGGGCCGGCTCGCCGGAGTGACCACGCTGAGCCCGGTGACCGCGATCGACGAGACGCTGGTCACCACTCTGCTGGACGCCTGCGTGGCGGCCGCGGGCGCTGAGGTGTCCGTGCACAGCTGCGCCGCGGCCCTACCATGGAAAGCGTTGCAGCACAGCAGCATTGCCGCAGTTTCGGTCGATGTGTCGACACTGGCGGCCGACGATCTGGACGCCGTCGCGGAATTCGTCGAGTCGGGTCGCGCCGTGGTGCTCGGCGCCGTCTCGTCCAGCACGCCGGCAAAGCGTCCGTCGGCCGAGGAGGTCGCCGCCGCCGTCGTGGCGGTCACCGACCGGCTCGGCTTCGGCCGCTCGGCGCTGCGTGATCGCGTCGGCGTCACCCCGGCGTGCGGCCTGGCGGCGGCGACCCCGCAGTGGGCCCGCACCGCGATCGGGCTGGCCAGGCGGGCTGCGGAGGCCTTCGCCGACGACCCGGACGCCATCTGAGAAAAGCGCAACCGGAAGGTTGCGTATCGGCCGCGAAGCGTGCTCTACTGATAAGCAACCAGCAGGTTGCATACGAGCACGGACCGAATCGAGAAGCAGGTCGTGTTGCGCGCGCCGATGGGCCGGGTGTGGCGTGCGATCAGCGACTCGCAGGAGTTCGGGCGCTGGTTCGGCGTCCGCATCGACGGACCCTTTGTCGCCGGGACTTCGGTTACCGCCACGATCACCGGAACGACCGTCGACGAGGAGGTGGCCGAGCTGCAGCGGCCGCATACTGGGGCAAAAGCGACCTGGCAGATCGTCGCCGTGGATCCGCCACGGCGGTTGGCCTACCGCTGGCACCCGTTCGCGGTCGAGCCCGACGTCGGCTACGCGGCGGAGCCCACCACGCTGGTCGAGTTCACCCTGTCGCCGACGCCGGACGGTGTGCTGCTCAGCATCGTCGAGTCCGGGTTCGACGCCATCCCGGCGGCGCGCCGGTCGGCGGCGTTCGAGGCCAACAGCGGAGGCTGGGCCAAGCAGGTCGAGCTGGTGCGCAAGTATCTGGCGCTGGAGCAGCGGGTGTGACGACGGCGCTCGCGGCGGCACCGCTCTTTGACGCCCTCGGCGATGCGAACCGGCTGCGCATCGTCGTCCGGCTGTGCGACGGCGGCCCGAGCTCGACTTCCCAAGTGACCCAGGCGGTCTCGGTTACCCGCCAGGCGGCCACCAAGCACTTGGAATTGCTGGAGGCCGCCGGGCTGGTCAGCAGCGCCCGACGCGGTCGGGAGCGGATCTGGACCCTGCAGACCCAGCCGCTGGCCCAAGCCAGCGACTACCTCGACCAGCTATCACGTCGTTGGGACGCCGCCATCGACCGGCTGCGCTGCTACGTGGAGGACTGAGCTGTCGGCGTCCTCCGATAGCCTGCCAAGGTGAGCTCAGCAGAGGCTGATCCCGTCGCGCCCGAGATCCGTCGTCGCTGGCGCGAACTGGCCGACCAGGTGCGCGAACACCAATTCCGCTACTACGTGCGCGACGCGCCGATCATCTCCGACGCGGACTTCGATCAGCTGCTGCGTCGGCTGGCCGCGCTCGAAGACGAATATCCCGAGCTGCGCACGCCGGATTCGCCGACCCAGCTCGTCGGCGGTGCCGGCTTCGCCACCGATTTCACCTCGGCCGAGCACCTGGAGCGGATGCTGTCCCTGGACAACGTGTTCAGCACCGAGGAATTCGACCTGTGGGCGGCGCGCATTCACGCCGAGGTCGGCGCCGATGTGCCGTTTCTGTGCGAGCTGAAAATCGACGGTGTCGCCTTGTCGCTGGTGTACCGCGGCGGGCGGCTGGTCCGGGCGGCAACTCGCGGCGACGGCCGCACCGGCGAAGACGTCACGCTCAACGCGCGCACCATTGACGACGTCCCCGAGCGGCTCACCCCCAGCGACGACTATCCGATTCCCGACGTGCTCGAGGTCCGCGGTGAGGTGTTCTTCCGGGTCGCGGATTTCGAAGCGCTCAACGCCGCGCTGGTCGAAGACGGCAAGGCGCCGTTCGCGAACCCGCGCAACAGTGCGGCGGGATCGCTGCGGCAGAAGGATCCGGCCGTCACCGCTCGGCGCAAGCTGCGGATGATCTGCCACGGGTTGGGACACATCGAGGGATTTCGGCCGCCGACCCTGCACGATGCGTATCTGGCGCTGGGCGCCTGGGGCCTGGCCGTTTCCGAACACACCACGCGGGTGGATAACGTTGCCGGCGCGTTGGAGCGGATCGCGTACTGGGGCGAGCACCGCCACGACGTGGCTCACGAAATCGACGGTGTCGTCGTCAAAGTCGACGATGTGTCGCTGCAGCGCAGGCTGGGATCCACCTCGCGGGCGCCGCGGTGGGCGATCGCTTACAAGTATCCGCCGCAGGAGGTGCAGACCGAGCTACTCGACATCCGGGTCAATGTCGGGCGCACCGGGCGGGTCACCCCGTTCGCGTTCATGACGCCGGTCACCGTCGCCGGGTCGACGGTGGGGCTGGCCACCTTGCACAACGCCGCCGAGGTCAAGCGCAAGGGCGTGTTGATCGGCGACACCGTGGTGATCCGCAAGGCCGGCGATGTGATCCCCGAAGTGCTGGGTCCCGTCGTCGACTTGCGTGACGGCTCCGAGCGCGAATTCGTCATGCCCACAACGTGTCCCGAATGCGGAACCGCGCTGGCCCCGGCCAAGGAGGGCGACGCCGACATCCGTTGCCCCAATGCGCGGTCGTGCCCGGCGCAGTTGCGAGAGCGGGTGTTTCACGTCGCCGGTCGCGGTGCTTTCGACATCGAAGGCCTCGGCTACGAGGCGGCCATCGCACTGCTGAAAGCCCACGTGATCGGCGACGAGGGTGACTTGTTCGGCCTGACCGAAGACGACCTGTTGCGCACCGAGTTGTTCACCACCAAGAGCGGCGCGTTGTCTGCCAACGGCAAGCGGCTGCTGGTCAACCTGGACACGGCCAAGAAGCAACCGCTGTGGCGAGTGCTGGTGGCGCTGTCGATCCGCCACGTCGGGCCGACCGCTGCCCGCGCGCTGGCGACCGAGTTCGGCAGCCTGGATGCGATCACGTCGGCCTCGACCGAGCAGCTGGCCGCGGTCGAAGGCGTGGGCCCGACGATCGCCGACGCGGTGACCGAGTGGTTCACGGTGGACTGGCATCGGGCCATCGTGGACAAGTGGCGGTCGGCCGGCGTGCGGATGGCCGACGAGCGCGACGCCAGCGTGCCCCGCACGCTGGAGGGGTTGACGATCGTGGTGACCGGCTCCTTGAACGGCTTCTCCCGCGACGACGCCAAGGAGGCCATCGTGGCGCGTGGCGGCAAGGCCGCCGGCTCGGTGTCGAAGAAGACCGCGTATGTCGTCGCCGGCGATTCGCCCGGCTCGAAATACGACAAAGCCGTCGAACTCGGTGTGCCCGTCCTCGACGAGGACGGATTCCGAAAGCTGTTGTCGGACGGGCCTTCCGAATCGGCTGACTAGCGCTCAGTGCAGCAGCGTCCCGACGATCCCGGCCAGATAGCCCAGCCGCGCCACCTCCGACGGCCGGAATGCCGGACCGCCGGGCCTGCCAAGCATCACCGCGGTGTCGGGCGCGCCCAGCGGCGCGGCCATGAGGGTGGTGTCCAGCTCGCGCCACACCTGGGGCACCCAGTCGTCGGTGGCGTCCAGGGCGCTGGCCCGCTGAATAGGCATCCACGGGACAGCGTCCAGATGGGTTTCCGGCGCGCCCGGGCTGCCGACCACGGGCTCGATGCCGTCGTCGGAACTGCGCAGCACCGCACACCAGCTCACCCGCAGTACCTGGGGGGCCTCGTCGACCAACACCTTCAGCTTGGCCGGAACGTCCCCGGCCGCGGCGACGTGGTCGATCAGCGCCAACTCTCGGTGCGCGTCTAGCAGCCCGGTGTGCGGTCGCAGGCTATCCACCCGCACCCCGTTGAGCGCTTCGGCCGCCGTGATCAACGTGTCGGGCATGGCCCGGGCCGGCAGCTCGACCACCAGGTCGTCGATCGCATAGCCGGCCTGGCGCTCTACGACATCCAGCGACAAGATGTCGGCGCCCACCGACCCCAAAGCCACGGCCAGCGAGCCGAGGCTGCCCGGCCGGTCGGCCAGCTGGACTCGCAGCAGATAGGTAGCCACGCGCACACTGTCGCACAGCGACGCGCCCGCGGCATTTCGACGGCGACGTCGCCGGGCTAGGCCCGATGGCCCGGTTCCTCCTCCCGCCGCTCCGCGGCGCGCATCGTCGCCGGGCTAGGCTTTTCGGTCGTGTCTCAGATCTCCCGCGACGAGGTGGCCCATCTGGCCCGGCTGGCCCGGCTGGCGTTGACAGACGCCGAGCTAGACAACTACGCCGGCCAACTCGACGCCATCTTGACCCACGTCAGCCAGATCCAAGCCGTCGATGTCACCGGCGTCGAAGCAACCGACAACCCGCTCAAAGACGTCAACGTCACCCGCCCGGACCAGACCACGCCATGCCTGACCCAGCAGGAAGCGCTCGCTGAGGCGCCCGAAGCCGTCGACGGCCGCTTCGCCGTCCCGCAGATCCTCGGGGAGCCGCAGTGACCGACATCATCCGGCTGGACGCCGCGACGCTGGCCGGCAAAATCGCCGCCAAGGAGCTGTCGTCCACCGAGGTCACCCAGGCTTTCCTGGACCAGATCGCGGCAACCGACGAGCGTTACGGCGCCTTTCTGCACGTGGCCGCCGATGCGGCGCTGTCAGCCGCGGACGCCGTCGACAAGGCGCTGGCCGCCGGCGAGCAGCCGCCGTCGCCGCTGGCCGGGGTGCCGTTGGCCCTCAAAGACGTGTTCACCAGCCTCGACATGCCCACCACATGCGGGTCGAAGATCCTCAAGGGCTGGCGTTCGCCGTATGACGCCACGGTGACCGCGCGGCTGCGGGCGGCCGGTATCCCGATCCTGGGCAAGACCAATATGGACGAGTTCGCGATGGGCTCGTCCACGGAGAACTCCGCCTACGGCCCGACCCGCAACCCCTGGAACACCGACCGGGTGCCGGGCGGCTCCGGGGGCGGCAGCGCGGCCGCGCTGGCCGCGTTTCAGGCGCCGCTGGCCATCGGGACCGACACCGGCGGCTCTATTCGCCAGCCCGCCGCGCTGACCGCGACGGTCGGCGTCAAACCGACCTACGGCACCGTCTCGCGCTACGGCCTGGTGGCCTGCGCGTCGTCGCTGGATCAAGGCGGTCCGTGTGCGCGCACCGTCCTCGACACCGCTCTGCTGCACCGGGTGATCGCCGGACACGATCCGAAAGACTCCACCTCTATCGACGCGGACGTGCCCGACGTCGTCGCCGCCGCCAAGGCAGGAGCGGCGGGCGACCTGAGCGGTGTGCGCATCGGCGTGGTCAAGCAATTGCGCGGCGAGGGGTATCAGCCCGGCGTGCTCGAATCGTTCAACGGCGCCGTCGAGCAATTGACCGCGATCGGTGCCGACGTGTCCGAAGTCGACTGTCCCCATTTCGATCACGCGTTGGCAGCCTATTACCTGATCTTGCCGTCGGAGGTGTCGAGCAACCTCGCCCGCTTCGACGCCATGCGCTACGGGCTGCGGGTCGGTGACGACGGCACGCACAGCGCCGAGGAAGTCATGGCGTTGACCCGCGCCGCCGGGTTCGGGCCGGAGGTCAAGCGGCGCATCATGATCGGCACCTACGCGCTGTCGGCCGGTTACTACGACGCCTATTACAACCAGGCGCAGAAGGTGCGCACGTTGATCGCACGCGACCTCGACGCGGCCTACACGTCTGTCGATGTGCTGGTGTCACCCACCACACCGACGACCGCGTTCCGGTTGGGGGAGAAGGTCGACGATCCGCTGGCGATGTATCTCTTCGACCTGTGCACGCTGCCGCTGAACCTGGCGGGGCACTGCGGAATGTCGGTGCCGTCGGGTTTGTCGCCGGACGACAACTTGCCGGTCGGGTTGCAGATCATGGCGCCGGCGTTGGCTGACGACCGGATCTACCGGGTAGGAGCTGCCTACGAGGCCGCCCGGGGAGCCCTGCCCTCCGCGATTTGAGATCGGCTGCTGCGAAGGCTCCCTCGGGGCAAGATGAAGGCATGCGGATCGGAATTCTTACCGGAGGTGGGGACTGTCCTGGGCTCAACGCCGTCATCCGGGCGGTGGTTCGCACGTGCGACTCCCGCTACGGGTCGTCGGTGGTCGGATTCCAGGACGGCTGGCGCGGTTTGCTGGAGAACCGGCGCGTGCAGCTGGCCAACGACGACCGCAACGACCGGCTGCTGGCCAAGGGCGGCACGATGCTGGGCACCGCACGGGTACACCCGGACAAACTGCGCGCCGGGCTAGAACAGATCATGCAGACCTTGGACGACAACGGCATCGACGTGCTCATCCCGATCGGTGGCGAGGGCACGCTGACGGCTGCGCATTGGCTGTCCGAGGAGAACGTCCCCGTCGTCGGCGTGCCGAAAACCATTGACAACGACATCGACTGCACCGACGTGACATTCGGCCACGACACCGCATTGATGGTGGCGACCGATGCCATCGACCGGTTGCACAGCACGGCCGAGTCGCACCAGCGGGTGATGCTGGTGGAGGTGATGGGTCGGCACGCGGGCTGGATCGCGCTCAACTCCGGGTTGGCTTCCGGTGCGCACATGACGCTGATCCCCGAGCAGCCCTTCGACATCGACGAGGTGTGCCGATTGGTCAAGCGGCGGTTCCAGCGCGGCGACTCACATTTCATCTGCGTGGTCGCCGAGGGCGCCAAACCGGCCGAAGGTTCGATGAAGCTCGCCGAGGGCGGGATGGACGAGTTCGGCCATGAGCGGTTCACCGGTGTGGCCGCGCAGTTGGCCGTTGAGGTGGAGAAGCGCATCAACAAGGACGTCCGGGTGACCGTGCTCGGCCACGTTCAGCGCGGTGGTACGCCGACCGCCTACGACCGGGTGCTAGCAACCCGGTTCGGGGTCAACGCCGCTGACGCCGCGCACGCCGGTGAATACGGGCAGATGGTGTCGCTGCGGGGTCAGGACATCGGCCGGGTGCCGCTGGCCGAGGCGGTACGCCAGCTCAAGCTGGTACCGCAGAGTCGGTACGACGACGCCGCCGCCTTTTTCGGCTAGCGGTCACGACCCGCGGTTCACGCTTTTATCACTCAGGGTTCACGCGCCAGCCGTTCAGGGTTTGGCCAGGTCAGCGCCGGTCTCGGGTTTTCGACCCGCTGTCACGGTGCTAACGTCGGAACTATGAATTACCGCGGTTTTGATCGCGGCCTTCTACCGCCCAGGGGGGTGCGGCCAAACCATCCGCCGCATCACCGGCCTTCGTCGCGCCAGCAGCTGCCGGCCTCCCGTCCGGACGGCCCGGGCTATCGGCAGCCGCCATGGCCAGCTCGAGCAACGACCGGAACGACTACCGTTCCGGCGGGCCAGGTCAAGACGCCACCGGCTTCCTGGCAGCGTCCCGTCCGCAGAATCGCACTCGACAGCCTCGAAGTCCCATACAGCGATGCGCCACCCGAGTTCAACTGGCGAAGCCTGCTGTCCCAGCTGACGGGAATCCACCTGGGCCCGAGCAGAGGCGAGATGTATCAACTCGAGCTGCGTGATCGGGTCCGGTCGCCGTTGGGCAGTGCATTTCCCATCGCAGTTCTGAATCTCAAAGGCGGTGTCGGCAAGACATCGGTCGTCGAGGCGCTCGGCTCAACGTTCGCCGACGCACGCAGCGACCGGGTGATCGCCGTTGACGTCGACGCCGGAGATCTCGCCGACCGGCACGGCTACCGGAACCAGCTGAGCCTGGTCGACTTGCTTGCCGATCGGTCGGTAACGCGGTACTCCGACGTCCGGGCGTATACCCGCCGCAACCGTGCCGGCCTCGAGGTGCTCGCGCTTCCAAACTATGCCGATAGTGACTGGCACATCGGGCGTGACGATGTCCTCAGGGCGTTTTCGATACTGCGCAACCACTACTCCGTGGTGTTGATGGACTGCGGAAAATCCCTCAAATCCGCTGTGACGGAGGCGGTTTTGTCGGAGTCGCGAGCCCTTGTGGTCGTCACCAACGCCTCCGTAGACGCCATTGAAAAGACCCGCACCACGCTCGAGTGGTTGTCCAGAAACGGCTATCGGCGACAGATCCAGTCCACGGTGCTGGCGATCAACCACACCGAACGAGGACGGCCGAGCGGCACGGTGAACGATCGGCTTGAGCAGCTGTCGGAACGGTTCGCCCCGCGTGTGGTGATTCTCCCGTTCGATCGGCATGTGCGTGAGGGCAACGAAATCGCCCTGGAGCGGCTGGGCAAGCACAGCAGGCGTGGCTACCTGGAGATGGCCGCTGCGCTGGCCGACATGTTCCCGAGACGCAATATCGGGACGTCAGCGCAGTAGCGGCTCCGGCGGCCAATTAGGATCGAGTGCATGACTTCTGCTGCGAGCGCTGCCAAGGCGCCCGGCGCGGAGCTGCTCGACTACGACGATGTCATCGCGCGCTACGACCCGGTGCTCGGCCTTGAAGTGCACGTCGAGCTGTCCACCGCCACTAAGATGTTCTGCGGCTGCGCCACCACCTTCGGCGCGGAGCCCAACACCCAGGTGTGCCCGGTGTGTCTGGGCCTGCCGGGTTCGCTGCCGGTGCTCAACGAGGCGGCAGTCGAATCGGCGATCCGGATCGGGCTGGCGCTGAACTGCGAGATTGTGCCGTGGTGTCGGTTCGCCCGGAAGAACTACTTCTACCCGGACATGCCGAAGAACTACCAGATCTCGCAGTACGACGAGCCGATCGCGATCAACGGCTATCTGGACGTGCCGTTGGAAGACGGCTCCAGCTGGCGAGTGGACATCGAACGGGCCCACATGGAGGAGGACACCGGCAAGCTGACGCACCTGGGCAGCGAGACCGGCCGCATCCATGGCGCGACGACGTCGCTGATCGACTACAACCGCGCGGGTGTGCCGCTGATCGAGATCGTCACCAAGCCTATCGTGGGAGCCGGTGAGCATGCGCCTCAGGTTGCCCGAGCATATGTGACCGCCTTGCGAGACCTGTTGCGCGCGTTGGGCGTTTCCGACGTCCGGATGGATCAGGGCTCGATGCGCTGTGACGCCAATGTGTCGCTGAAGCCCAAGGGAACCACGGAGTTCGGCACCCGCACCGAAACCAAGAACGTCAACTCGCTGAAAAGCGTCGAGGTCGCGGTCTCTTACGAAATGCGGCGACAGGGCGCCGTTTTGGACTCCGGAGGGCGCATCACTCAGGAGACTAGGCATTTCCACGAGGACGGCTACACCAGCCCCGGCCGCACCAAAGAGACCGCCGAGGATTACCGCTATTTTCCCGAACCCGACTTGGAGCCGGTGGCACCGAGCCGTGAGCTTGTCGAAAAGCTCCGCGAGACCATCCCCGAACTTCCGTGGCTGAGCCGCAAGAAGATCCAAGAGGAATGGGGCATTTCCGACGAGGTGATGCGCGATCTGGTCAACGCCGGCGCCGTCGACCTGGTGATCGCGACGGTCGAGCACGGCGCGTCCAGCGATAAGGCGCGCGCATGGTGGGGCAACTTCCTTGTTCAAAAGGCCAACGAGGCCGGCGTAGAGCTCGATGAACTGCCGATCACCCCGGCTCAAGTGGCCGCGGTGGTGGCGCTGGTCGACGACGGCAAACTGTCCAACAAGCTGGCCCGCCAAGTCGTCGAGGGCGTGCTCGCCGGGGAAGGCGAGCCCGAGCAGGTGATGACCGCACGCGGACTGGCCGTGGTGCGTGACGACTCGCTGATCCAGGCCGCGGTCGCCGAAGCGCTGGCTGCCAATCCCGATGTCGCCGAAAAGATCCGCGGCGGCAAAGTGCAGGCGGCCGGTGCGATCGTCGGCGCGGTGATGAAGGCCACCAAGGGCCAGGCCGACGCGGCGCTGGTTCGCGAGCTCGTACTCAAAGCCTGCAGTTAGAGAACTCGACTCAGAACAGGCTCGCCAGCGCGTCAAGCGGGTTACCGACGCCGCTCCAGCCGATCGCCTCCGCAATGGCCTGCGACAACTCGACCATCGACGCGAGCGGCCCGACTGCGCTGGTCGGAACGTCAAGGGTCGCGCAGCCGATGCTGCAGTCGCCGAGTGTGTCGGTGAAGCCGAGGGCGTTGATGAGCGAGCCGGCCGGGCTGAGCAACCCACCCAAGTCGACATCAAGGGTGGAGCTTGAAGACGGCACGCTGATCCCGAACTCAGTCAGCAACGCGTCGAAGTTGACGTCACCGTAGCCATTGAGGAATGCGTTGGTGACGTTGGCCGGCATGTTGAGCAGATCGTCGAACGCCGTCGTGTAATCGGGGTTGCTGCCGCTGAGCGCGTCGACGATACCGGTGACGTCGTCGTTGATTTGCAGCACCGGGCTGAGCGTGGTGCCGATGTCGCCCCACAGGACGCCGCTGAGCGGTGACCCCGAGAAATTGAGGTACGGCTCGACTTGAGATGCCAGGGTGTCGCCGAGGAGGAGCTGAAGGACGGGGATGTCCACGTTCGTGCACAGCGGGCAAATCCCGATAGTGAAGTTGAGCCCGTTGGTGAGGATGTTGAGCAGGTCCGCTTTGCCCGGTAGGTCGATGTCGAAAAGATGGATCCCCAATGCCGAGATACTGATCTCGCTGGGCGTTGTGTCGAGGGATGGATAGATGTACGGCTCGGGGTTTGGCGGCTCGAACGGGACGACGGCGGCGTTCTGCGCGGCGCTCAGATTGTCTTGGATTTGCGTCGGGATGTCGCTGATCTTCGATGGGTCTTTGAGAACTTCTTCCAGGAAGCCGACCTGGTTGACCAGGAACTGTTGCAGCGCCGGGGCGGGGGCCGGCGACCAGTGGTCGTAAACATCGGTGGCGTTGGCCGACGCCAGCTGCAGGACGTCGGTCCAGTTGTTGGGGTCGAAGCTTGTCAGTTGCACGGCGCGCATCTGGGCGTCGGGCAGCGCCGCGGCCATTGGGGTAGGGGATACAGCGCTGACGCCGACGAGGGCAACACCGGTGATGATCCAGGGTCGGGCGGTGAGTTGCATGGCCATCTCCCTCAGGCGGCGCGTTGGAGAACCTAGAGATTACCTGAGGGCGCACTGAGAATGGGCTAAAACGATCGCGGCCTCCTGAGTAGAGGGGACCAGGGCGTTCGATCCCTCACTACCGTCTGGCATCCGACCTGCCGGAATCCCTAACCGGTGTGTGTCGTGCGCGCCTACGATGAGTTTTGTCGGGGTGCCGTGACAACAGAACGGTGTGATCGCGACGTGTGCTGAGTGGGTTGCCAACCGGAGCGGCAATGATGTCGAGCCGCCCAGTATCGCGATGCCCGTGCCCCCCTGGCGGTCGGCATGACCGACACCCTGACGCTGCGATCCGACGACGTAAGGCAGCGGTTCACCGTCGTCGGCGTCGTGCAAGGGGTGGGTTTTCGTCCCTTCGTCCACCGCATCGCGAACGACCTGGGGCTGGCCGGGTTTGTCGGAAACGATTCCGGCGCGGTGTTCATCGAAGTGCAGGGACCTCTCGCCCGGGTTGACGAATTCGCGCGTCGGCTGCGCGCCGAGGCGCCGCCGCTGGCCCGGATCAACACGGTATCCATCGCCGACGTCGAAGCGAACACGCTCGACGGCAACAGCTTCCGCATCGTCGAAAGCCGGACCGCGCTAGGAGCCGGCACGCCCATTCCGCCGGACGTCGCGGTCTGCGACGACTGCATCGCCGAGCTGTTCAACCCGCAGGACCGCCGCTACCGGCACCCGTTCGTGACCTGCACCAACTGCGGCCCGCGGTTCACGATTATCCGAGCGCTGCCCTACGACCGCCCGGCCACCACCATGGCGACTTTTGCGATGTGTGACCGGTGTGCCGACGAGTACCACGACCCGGCCAACCGCCGTTTTCACGCACAGCCGATCGCCTGCCCGGACTGCGGACCGTCGCTGTGGTTTTCGGCGCGATCCGGTCGGGTCGATGGAGCCGACGCCGCGCTGGCTGCCACCCAACGGGCGTTGGCCGCCCGGGGCGTCGTCGCGATCAAGGGCATCGGCGGTTACCACCTGGCCTGCGCTGTCGACGACGACGCGGCGGTGGGCGCGCTGCGGCGCCGTAAGGCGCGTGGCGCCAAGCCGTTTGCGATGCTGGTCCGCGATCTCGACATCGCCCGCCGCTATGCGCATATCGACGACGCCGAGGCCGCCGTGCTCACCAGCCCCGCCCGCCCTATCGTGTTGTTGCGCCGACGCCGCGATGCGCCGGTCGCCGATGCCGTTGCACCCGGCAGCCCGCTACTCGGTCTGATGCTGCCGTATTCGCCGATCCATCACCTGCTGCTCGCGCCGGTCCCTGATGCCGGCTCCGAGCTGCCCGACGCGCTGGTGCTGACCAGTGCCAACCGGTCCGACGAGCCCATCTGCTTCACCGAAGCCGATGCGGCGTCACGTCTTTCGCCGCTTTGCGACGCGGTGCTGGACCATAACCGGCCGATTCATGTGCCGTGCGACGACTCGGTGGTCCGTGTCGTCGACGGCCGCGAGCTGCCGATCCGCCGCTCCCGCGGCTACGCACCGCTGCCCGTGGACCTCGGCCGCGACGGCCCGACGGTGCTGGCTGTCGGGGGCGAACTGAAGAACACGTTCTGCCTCACCGACGGCTCACGCGCCTACATGTCCGGGCACATCGGCGACATGGAAACGCTGGAGACGCTGCGCGCGTTCGAGCGTGCGGTCGGCCAACTCAGCGAGATCCGGCACCAGCCGGCGCGATTGGCCGCCGATCTGCACCCCGGATACCAGACCCGCAACTGGGCCGAGCGGCATGCCGACGATCGCCCGTTGGATCTGGTCCAGCACCACCATGCCCACGTGGTGTCGCTACTGGCCGAACACGGTCGGCTGGGCGAGCCGATCATCGGAGTGTCGTTCGACGGCACCGGTTATGGCTGCGATGAAACCATCTGGGGCGGTGAGATTCTGGCTCTCGGGCCGGATAGCCACCGCTTCGTCCGGGTCGGGCACCTGTTACCGGTGCCGCTGCCCGGCGGCGATGCCGCGGTGCGCAACCCGTGGCGGATGGCGCTGTCGCAGTTGTGGACGGCCGGCATCGACTGGACTCCGGATCTGGCTCCGGTCGCCGCGATTTCCGATGCTGAATTACGGCTGATTCGTTCGCAATTGGATAACAATGCGGGCTGTGTAGCGTGTTCGAGCATGGGCCGGCTGTTCGACGCCGTCGCCTCCTTGCTCGGGGTGCGGCACCGGATCGACTACGAGGGCCAGGCCGCCATCGAACTCGAGGTGCTGGCCGACTCGGCCGATGCGCAAGCGGCGCCGCTGCGGATGGATGTGCGAACCGATGCAGTGATCGAGCCGACCGGCATGGTGCGCGCAATGGTGTCGGCGCTACGCGCGGGCATCGAACCGGCGATGCTGGCCGCGGGCTTCCACCGGGCCGTCGCGCAGGCGGTTTCGGAAGTAGTCGGCCTCGTTGCCGGTGAGGTGCGGATGGTGGGCCTCACCGGCGGAGTCTTCCAGAACGTGCTCCTGCTGCGCCTGTGCCAACAACAGTTGCAGCAGAACGGATTCGAGGTGCTGACGCACCACGCGGTGCCGCCGAACGACGGCGGACTGGCGCTTGGTCAGGCAGCGGTATCCGTGCTGACCGCACGGGACAAAGAACGAGGGGAGGAATGAATCAGTGGGCAACGATGTGACGACCACCGCGATCGACCGTGGGCTGGACGCCGACCTGGCCGCCGATCTGGCCGCCACGTCCTTCACATTGGCCAAACGGTTCGCGGCGGGCGCCACGATGTGGTCCATCGCGCCCGGCTGGGAGCCGCATGCTCTGCATATCGCGGTCGAATTCATCCATCCGGTAATCGTGGGCAAGCGAGCATTACCGGCCGTCGCGATCACCGGTCCGGATGTCGTCGACGTGGTGCGAGTATCGGTGCGGCCGGGCGACGTCGTGGTCGCCGTCGCTGGTGCCGACGAACCCGAGGTGCGGTCGGTGATGCACCGAAGCCGGGCGTGGGGCGTGACGACCGTCTGGATCGGTAGCGGCGAGCGACCGAAAGCCGGCGTGGCCGACCACGTGTTGTGGCTGGACGACCCCGACCCCCGAGTCCCCGCGACCGGCGGATTCGTGTTGTTCTACCACCTGCTGTGGGAGCTGACTCACGTCTGTTTCGAGCACCCGGGTCTGTTGAAAGCGGGTTTAAAAGAAGGCGATGCGTGCACCGACGAAGTGTGCGTCACCTGCAGCGACGAAGGCCGTCTCGGCGAGGTGCTGACCGCGACGGCCGACGGCATGGCGACCGTGCGCACCGCCAACGGCGTCGAAGCGGTCGTGACCACACTGGTCGACCCGATCACCGCCGGCGAGCTGGTGCTCGTGCACGCCGGCACGGCGATCAGCCGCGTCGTCGACGAAGATGCCGGCGCAGCCGGGATCGAGGAGCGGCGCACATCGGGAGGTGGGGTGCGATGACTGACGAGCCCACGAACTTCCTCTATCCGTTCATCGACGCGCAAGAAGACGATCCCAAATCGCTGCTCGCCGACCTGGCTGCTTCGGCGCAGGCCAAGGCCGCCGAAAGCCTGGGGCTGCGCCGCTCGACGCTGGAAGCCAACACGGAACTGATCGGCAGCGCCGCCGCCGAGATGGCGCGTCGGTTCAGCACCGGGGGACGGCTGTTCACCTTCGGTAACGGCGGAAGCTGCACCGACTGCACCACTTTGGCACGGCTGTTCGCCCAGCCGCCCGTCGGCGCGCCGCTGCCGGCCTGGTCGTTGACGGCCGATCAGGCGATCATGACCGCGCTCGGCAACGACGTCGGGTTCGAGCTGGTGTTCGCCCGGCAGTTGATCGCCCGCGGAAAAGCCGGCGACATCGCCATCGCGATGTCGACCAGCGGAAGTTCGCCGAACTTGATGGCCGCTTTGAAGGAGGCGCGCCATCGCGGCATGTACACCGTCGGCTTCGCCGGCTACGACGGTGGCGCATTCGCGAAAAGCCCGGATGTCGACGCGTGCTTCGTGGTTCGCTCGCAAAGCGTGCACAGGATTCAGGAATCCCAAGCGCTGCTGGCCTATCAGCTGTGGCTGGCAGTGCACGAGCAGATGGCTACCCAGCCAGTGGAGGCCTCATGAGCAAGTCGTCAAGCGAATACCTGGCCGCGGGACCGGGTTTCGGCGAGGGCGAGGTAATCGAGCGGATCGAGTCGTTCCGCAGGCGTCGTCCCCGGTTGCTCGACGATCACGTGACGCTGGCGCATGGCGCCGGCGGAAAGGCATCTGCGGCCTTGGTGGACGCCGTTTTCATGGAGGCGTTCCGTAATCCATTGCTGGAGTCTCTGGGCGACGGGGCCGTGATCAACTTGCCCGGCGGTGAGCGGCTCGTGATGTCCACTGATTCATTCGTGGTGCAGCCCAGACGTTTTCCCGGCGGCTCGATCGGTGAATTGGCCGTGCACGGCACCGCCAACGACCTGGCGGTGGCGGGTGCGGTGCCGCAATGGATCTCGGCTGCCTTTGTGCTCGAGGAAGGCTTCTCGATCGCCGAGTTGAAAGAGATCGTCGCCGACATGGCCGCCGCGGCCGCGGCATGCGGTGTGCAGATCGTCACCGGTGACACCAAGGTCGTGCCCAAGGGCGCGGCCGACGGCCTGTTCATCACGACCACCGGCGTCGGCGTGATCCCCGCAGGCCGCAAGTTGTCGCCGGCATCGGTGCGCCCCGGCGACAAGGTGCTGTTGTCGGGGTCGATGGGCGATCACGGGATGGCGGTGATGCTGGCCCGTGGTGACTTGGCCATCGAGGCTGACATCCACTCCGACACCGCCGCGGTGAGCCCGATGGTGGAGTTGTTGTTGTCGGCCGCGCCGTCGACGCGTTGGCTCCGTGACCCGACCCGCGGCGGCGTCGGCACCGTCTGCAACGAACTGGCCCAGGCCTGCGGTCTGGGGGTGCTGTTGGAAGAGGATCGCCTGCCGGTGCACCCGATGGTGAGCGGCGCATGTGAGCTGCTCGGCATCGACCCGCTTTACGTCGCCAACGAGGGCAAGTTCATTGCAGTCGTCGCGCCGGAGGAGGCCGAGGCCGGACTGGCGGCGATCCGGTCCCATCCGTTGGGCGCCGAAGCTGCCGAAGTCGGGCAGATCGTTGCCGAGCCCGCCGAAACAGTCGTCTTGCGAACAGGTTTCGGTGGTTCCCGGATCGTCGACATGCTCGTCGGCGACCCGCTGCCGAGGATCTGCTGAGAAGGCTTGGCGAACGAAAGGAGCTGAACGACATGTGTCTGGGAATCCCGGGGCGGATCGTCGAGATCACCGACGCCGAGAACTATTTGGCGAAGGTCGATGTCAGCGGTGTGCAGCGCACCATCTCGGTGCGGCTGCTGGAAAACGAGATGCCCGAACCCGACGACTGGGTGCTGGTACACGTCGGCTTCGCGATGGCGAAGATCGACGAGACCGAGGCGTTGCTCACATTGGCGGCCGTCAAGAAGCTCGGCGACGCCTACACCAGCGAAATAGAAGCCTTCGATTCGTCGGCGATCGTCTGACGGGGAGGAAACGAGATGAAATTCGTTGACGAATTCCGTGACCCGGCGGCGGCCCGCAAACTGCTGGTGGCGATCGAGCATCTGGCCGGATCCGGCAATGGCGCCGACTATTTCAAGTTCATGGAGGTGTGCGGTGGCCACACCCACACCATCTACCGCCACGGCATCGAACACCTGCTGCCGGAAAACGTCGAACTCGTTCACGGCCCGGGGTGTCCGGTCTGCGTGATCCCGATGGGCCGCATCGACGACGCGATGTGGCTGGCCGGACAACCCGACGTGATCTTCACGTGTTTCGGCGACATGATGCGGGTGCCCGGCTCCAATGGCAGCCTGCTGGATGCCAAAGCACGCGGCGCCGACGTACGTTTCGTGTACTCGCCGCTCGACGCTCTGAAGATCGCCACCGACAACCCGGATAAGCAAGTGGTCTTCTTCGCCATCGGATTCGAGACCACCGCCCCGTCCACCGCGGTGACCTTGGTGCGGGCCCGCGATCTCGGCCTGCCGAACTACAGTGTGTTCTGCAACCACGTCACGATCGTGCCGCCGATCAAGGCCATCCTCGATTCACCAGACTTGCGGTTGTCCGGCTTCATCGGACCCGGCCACGTGTCGACGGTTGTCGGGAACCGGCCATACCGATTCGTGCCGGAGGTGTACGGAAAACCATTGGTGGTGGCCGGTTTCGAGCCGCTCGACATCCTGGCCTCGGTAGCGATGCTGCTGACCCAAATCCGCGAGGGCCGCTGCGAGGTGGAGAACCAGTACTCCCGGGTGGTGCCCGAACACGGCAACCCGGCGGCGTTGGCGTTGATGGGCAAGGTGTTTGCGCTGCGTCCGCACTTCGAATGGCGGGGGCTCGGGTTCATCTCGCAAAGCGCGCTGCGGCTCAGCGACGACTTCGCGGACTTCGACGCCGAACTGCGTTATTCGATGCCCGGTGTGCGGGTCGCCGACCCGAAGGCCTGCCAATGCGGCGAGGTACTCAAGGGCGTGCTGAAGCCTTGGGAATGCAAGGTTTTCGGCACCGCATGCACCCCGGAGACTCCGATCGGGACGTGCATGGTGTCCCCGGAGGGCGCCTGCGCGGCCTACTACAACTTCGGCCGAATGCACAAAGACGCCCTCAAGCTGGTGGAGTCCGGGCGGGCCTGACCCATGTCGGCGCCAACTTCTGGCAAGCGGGATATCCGGGGAACCGAGGTGTTCGCCCGTTACGCCTACGCGCCCAACGCGCTTGGCTACTGCGGCCCACCGCTGGGAAAGACCCTGCGCGACGGCTCGTTGGAGGACGTTCGGACGGCCGCGACGAAATTCTCCGGCGCCTGGCCGTATTTGCAGGTGCTCTCGACGATGACCGGCATCGCCGACCCGTTGGACCACCGGCTGGTGGAGTCCTACTGGCTGGGCGGCGGTGTCGGCGCTGACCTGGACGCCGGCGACTTCGTTGACGCATTGCTCGCGATCATCGGCCCACAGGCCGGGCGCTACTGGGCGCACCTCGGCCCGAATCTGGTGCCCGAGGCCGCCGCCAATCACTGCTTTCATGTTTTCGGGGTGTACCCGTGGTCGCGACTGCTGGGCCGGGGCGTCGACGAGCATCCGATGGGTGTTCTAGATAACTGCCGGATCACCTGGGGCACAGTGCTTTCCCGCGACGGTGACGGCGTCGACGTGTCGTGCCAACAGCTGGTCCTGGACGATCATGGGCTGACTCTCTCCGAGCCGACGGCGCGAAGGCTCGACGTGTGGGCCGACGGCTACAGCGCGGTACCCGACGTGGCGGTCGGTGACGAAGTCGCGATCCACTGGGGTCGGTTGTGCGGGCGGCTACGAGCCGAACAGATCCGGGCGCTGAGCGACGCCACCAACCGCCAACTCGCGGTGACCAATCAGCGGCTGGAGCGGGTGTAAGCCGAGGGCGAACAGGGGCATAACGCGACCGGTGGCGACGCTGAGGCGGTTATGCCTGAATATCGCCCGGACGCCGACGCCATGGATGCCTACTCGGCCGTGGTCACCGCGGTCGCGCAATCGGTGCTGCCCAGCGTGGCCAGCATTTCGGTGCGCAGCCGCCGCGGCAATGGCGGCGGCAGTGCAAGCGTCATCACCCCCGACGGGTACCTGTTGACCAGCGCTCACGTCGTCGCCGGAAGTCGTTCCGCGGAGGCCACGTTCGCCGACGGCACCACGGTGGCCGCGGACATCGCCGGTCGCGACGAGCTCTCCGACCTGGCCGTGCTGAAGGCTCGCGGTGCCGTTCCTGTGCCGGTAACGATGGGCCGCGCCGAGGATCTGCAAGTCGGACAACTAGTCGTGGCGATCGGCAATCCGCTGGGCCTGGCCGGCAGTGTCACGGCCGGGATCGTCTCCGGACTTGGGCGCTCGCTGCCTACCAAATCGGGCCGCGTTGTCGACGAAGTGATCCAGACCGACGCCGCGCTCAATCCGGGAAACAGCGGCGGCGTGCTGGCCGACGGGCGCGGACGCATGGTCGGGGTCAACACCGCCGTCGCGGGCATCGGCCTCGGGCTGGCGGTGCCGATCAACGCGTCCACCCACAAGATCATCGCGGCGTTGATGCATAGCGGCCGGGTGCGCCGCGCGTGGCTGGGTATCGCGGGTGCACACATTCCGGTGCCGCCGGCCGCCGCGGCGAAACTCGGCACCACCCACGGCCTGCAGATCGCCAGCGTGGTCGCGGGAAGCCCGGCCGCTCAAGCAGGGCTGCGCCGAGGCGACATCGTGGTCAGCGTCGACGGTACGAGCATCGTGACCGCCACAGCGATTCAGCAACTGATGGTCGAAGACGCGATCGCGCGCCGGATCGAAATGACGGTGTGGCGCAACGGCGCCCTCGTCGACGTGTTCGTGATACCCAGGGAGCTCTCAGACCGCTGACCGTATCGTGGAGAGCGATGACCGGCATTGGCGATCAGCTTCGCGAGCAGATGGTGGAGACCGCCCTCGGCACAGTGCGGGTGCAGGTCGGGGGGTCCGGCGCGCCGATCATGTTCTGGCCGAGTTTGTTGATGACCGGCGACATGTGGCATGGGGTGGCCGATGGTCTCGTCGGGCGCTCGCAGGTGATCCTGGTCGATCCGCCGGGCCACGGCGGAAGTCAGCCGCTGACAGGCATGTTCAGCTTCGGCGACTGCGGGCGTTGCATTGTCGACATCCTCGACGGCCTCGGCGTTGACCGAACTCACTTCGTCGGCAACTCGTGGGGCGGCATGATTGGCGCGACATTCGCCGCGACCTACCCGGACCGGATCGGCCGAGCGGTGCTGATGAACTGCACCGCCGGCCGGGCCAGCCTCCGTCAGAAGGTCGAGTACGCGATGCTGCTGCGGCTGGCGCAGTGGCAAGGGCAGATCGGACCGATGCTGATCCGATCGGTGCTCAAGGCGTTCCTGGGGCCGACAACCTTTCGGGAGCGTCCCGACGTTGTGGCACAAGTTCGTTCGGCGGTGAAAGAGGTCAATATCGCTTCTGCCTCCTGGGCGGTGAAGAGCGTGGTGCCGGCCCGGCCCGACCAGCGGCCGTTGTGTGCCGACATCACCGCACCAGTGCTCGTCGTCGCGGGCGCCGAAGACGCCACGTTCCCTCCGCGAGAAGCGATCGCGATGGCCGCCGCGATCCCGAACTCGTCGATTCGTGTGCTCAACAAAGTTGCTCACCTTGCCGGCCTGGAAGACCCCGTGTTGGTCAGCACTCTCGTCGAGGAGTTCTGTTTCCAATAGGGCGGTCAACCGCTCGGCGATATTGGGCCATGATGGCATTGTGGGAGACGAACCTTTTGACCGGCTGGTCGGGATGCTGGACTACACGATGTTCGTGGTGACCACCCAAGCCGATGGTGAACCGTCGGGGTGCCTGGTCGGCTTTGCCACCCAAACCAGCATGCAACCGCCACGGTTTCTGGCCGGGCTGTCCAGGGCAAACCACACCTGCCGGGTGGCGGCGCGATCGGAGCATCTGGCAGTGCATGTGTTGTCGCGCCGTCACATTGACTTGGCCCGTCTGTTCGGCGGCCAAACCGGGGACCAGGTCAACAAATTCGAGCACTGCTCGTGGCAGACCGGTCCGGAGGGCATGCCGATTCTCGACGACGCGGTGGCGTGGTTCGTCGGCAAGACGCTGAAGCGGATCGACCTCGGCGACCACATCGGTTACCTGTTGGAACCCGTCGCCGGTGATGCCCCTGAAAGCTCCGACGACCTGATCAGCTTCCCCGACGTCGCCGACCTCGAACCAGGTCACGAGGCGTGAGGTCAGCGACCTAGGCCGCCGGGTGTCGACGTCGAAGCGAGTTCAGGACGACTACGTGGCCGCCGTCGCCGCCGGTTGACGGCGGCGACCCGAAAGAAGACCGACGGCGCGAAAAGGCTTGCGGGAGGCGAGGAAAAGCCGGCAACTTTCAGGAATTGCCCCGCCACTGCAAGATTCGTCTCAGCGGCGGTCTGCACCCGATCGACATATTTGTTGACTAGCCGCACCGATAACGGCCTGGGCCCCTCGATCTCGGGCAGGGCCAGGTCACCTCCCACGGCGAGCTGCCAGGCCACACCGATGGGTTTGGCGGCAGCGCGGAAGAACCTCGGCGCCAAGTTGTCTTGACCGCGGCGCAAACAGCGGTCGAGTGCCACGGCTTCGAGTGCGGCAACCGTCATCCCTTGGCCGTAGATCGGATTGAAGCTGCATATCGCGTCACCGAAAACGAGCAGACCCGCCGGAAACCGCCGCATCTTGTCGTAGCGGCGCCATCGACTGGATGGAGTCCGATACCGGGCCACTTCCCCGAGCGGTTCGGCGGATTGCAACTGCGGTTTAGGCACTTCCATGGCGCGCAGGAAACCAGGCGCAAAAAGGAGAACACCCGGTTAGGGCGCCGGGTGTTTCGTGTGTTGGTGGCGGCGGGTCAGCTTCCGGTGTCGGCGTCGCCGCGCATGGCCTGCTCAACCTCAGCGATCAGCTTCCGGTGGCCAACGTGAAGCTCGATGGCCGCGCGCCGCTGAGCAGGATTCGTTCCGCACTGAAGTGGGTACCACTCCTGGATGAAAACCATCGCACGTGCCGCAGCATCAACGGTCGTAATGACCGCCGGTTTAGGGCTCGCCGGTTTCGGGGCGGCTGCCGTCGCCCAGGCCCAACCCGCGCCGTTCCCGAATTATCACTGGTGCCCCGGCCAGTCGTGGGATCCGGGGTGGGGGGGCAACTGGGACGGGGGCCGCTGCCACGACGACCACTGGTTCGACGGTGAATCCCGCGACCAGGGCCACTGGCACAATGGCCCCTACGACAACCACTGGGGAGGCGACCAACACTGGCAAGGCGACAACCACTGGGGAGGCGACCAACACTGGCAAGGCGGCAACCCCGGCGACCAACACTGGCAAGGCGGCAACCCCGGCGACCAACACTGGCAAGGCGGCAACCCCGGCGACCAAGGTCACCGGCACTGAGGTGATGTAAGCGGGATCCGGTGACCTGTCAGTCCTTCGGCTGCTGCCGTGCCAGCTGAACGCAAGTCTGTGTGTCTGAACGCAGGTCTGTGTGTATTGCGTCCGCTTGCGATCTGACCGCAGTAGAACGTATTTCAGCCAGTCGATGCCAGCTCCGGTCTCCCCGTTTTACACAGCGGCGGTGCGAAGCGAGGGAAGATGACCAACATGGGTGAGGCGAAGGGCCCGTTCGGCGGGTCGTCCCAGTCCTCGGCGAGCGCTGAGGATGTGTGGGCGGTGTGGACGAACCCCGCCGAGTGGCCAGGTGATGTCATTGTGATGGCCAAGATCGACGGCCTATTCGCGGTGGGGGCGAAGATCACGATGCGGGTAAAGGGCCATCCGCCGCTGAGATTGACCGTCACCCGAGTAGAAGCGCCGGTGTTGTGGACGGGAGTGGCGAGAGTGCCCGGATTGACCGAGACCATCGATCACTCATCGAGCCCACTGACTCGGGCACATTGATTACACAGCGCACCGTCTTTACCGGCCCGTTGGCTTCGATCGCGGCACGAGCACTGGGGGGAACAGTGCGGAAGACTTTTGAGGCGACGACGGCGCACTTTGGGCGGCTGGCCGAGAGACGCGCGTCCCACTAAGCGTTAATCCGCAGCAAGGTGAGTCATAGAGTGTTCTTCGCGTAATCGGTGCCACCGGCTGCACAAGTTGCTTACGGCACGCGAAATGAGTTTCGCCGAAACCCACCGCTACGGCGACGTGACAGCGAAGAACCAAACCCGCCTTGAGCGTATCCGGCAACTTCACCGGCCGGTTACTTCTCCAGCGTGTACTGGGCGATATCGAGGTAGCCGTCGCGGAACCGCTTCGCGCATCCACTCAGATATCTGTCATAGCGGTTGTAGACCACTTCACCCTGTAGCGCGATGGCCTCATCCTTATGTTCCCTC
>NZ_DATFZD010000010.1:0-2842 GCF_035314665.1 Mycobacterium sp.
CCTATCGTGCTCGCCAATAAGGCCGACGAGCGCTTCTCCTGCTACCCGTCGATCCTTCGCTCTTGGCCGAATCCGGTTTGCCGGCAGAAGCACAGTCCTTACAACGAGGGGCGCTAGTCGGCGATGCGGCTGAAAATAGGCGGTTAATTGCGATACCGGCAGCGAATACGAGGAGAAATCCGCTGACAAGCATTTGGGCAATGACCACCAACCGAGCGGAGCCGCTTAAAGGGTGTATGTCTCCAAAGCCCGTCGTCATGGCAGTGCTTACGGTGAAATAGGCGGCGTCGATTCTACTGAGGGTCTCACTAAAGGCCGCAGGCGACCGCTGCGACAACCAGTAGTAGGCGTTCGCGAAGATGCCCTCAACGTAAAGGACGGCAGCGAAAACAGTTAGCAAGGCATGTCGCGGGCTCCGTCGAGGGACTAACTCCCATAGCACACGTGAAATGTAGAGCAGACCCCCGAGGCCAATGATTACCAGCACAGGTATCGTTGGAGCTGGACTACCAAGCGATAACCACCCCCAAAGCGGAAATGCGACAATAGCGCCGACGTCCATGATGAAGTTCACGACACGGAACAATGACTTCCATGACATAGCCGAACTTTACTCCGGTTAGACCACCGGCAGCGCGCTCCGCTTCTCGAGGGCCAGCGTGCTCCGCGCTCGATGCGAAGACTGACGCGATGACTTCGAGAGCAGCCGGTATCAACCAGCTCGAGGAGTATCGACGAGCAAGGGCGGCGACGGAAAAACCGACATCAGCGCCACCTCGCCCCAACACGGATTGTGTGTCACGCCCACGAGACCGCGCGTCTTGACAGCGTCGAATTACTGTGCGCAGCACTCCTAGCATGGGCCAGACACATTGATCTCGCGCTCGGGCGAGGTCGTTCACAATATGGTGGCATGACCGCTCGTCGCCGCGAGTCCCCCGCGGAGTTCGAACACAGAAGGTCTCACCCCGCACGTAGTGTCTCCATGTCGTGAACTACTTGCTTTCCCTCGGCCCGGTCATTCTCGTCAGCTGCTATCTCCTGCGCCTCAGCGCGAACGGCCACCGCCGCCTTCCGCCGCGCAGCCTCGATTAGAGCTTCGGCTACGGCTCGCCCGGTGGGTGTAGCGGTTGTGTATCCCTTCACGCAAGGCGCGCAACAGGATTCGGCGTTCACCTAGTTCGGCGATGGTCCGGATGACTTCGGCAACAAGCGGGGCCGGTCGGCCAATCAGGCAGCGCACCGCTGCGCAGTACGGTGCGCGGCACCATCGACGCGGCAGGGCCATCCACGTCTAAACGTAAACGCGCCCAACACTATTGGTGCTCGTCCGGAGCGCAGCTCCGCCTGTGCGACCGTCATCTCGGCGTAGCAGGTCCGCACACCGCCGGCAATGAGAGTCCCGTCGGCCCGCACAGCGCAAACCGTGGCTCGCTGGGCTTCATGGCCCTGCGGACGGCAGGTCAGCCCGAGCGCACTGAGCTGTCGTACCCCATGCTCAAAACCACAGACCGCGATCGAGGCGGCTAGCATGGCAAACCGGCTACGCTCGACGAGCGGCAGCTGGAGCCAGCGCGTGATCACCGCGCGGGAAAAGTGGCCGTGACTCGAAAATAACACGTCGCGTGACGCCATGTGGTGTAGCGCCAACGCGACGGCTCGGTCAGCACGATCGGTGACCTGAGTGACGCTTTCACCGCCCGGGCAACCGTGCGTCCAGACCAGACAGTCCGGCTGCAATTCCCGGGTCTGCGCGGTCGTCAGGCCCTCGTAGCGGCCGTAATCCCATTCGGCGATCAACGGCGACACCTCATCGACGCTCAGACTGGCAAACTCGGCGGTGGCCAAGGCCCGTCGGCGCGGGCTGCTGATCACCATGAGGTTCTCGAGCTTGAGTTCACCCAGTGTCCGGCCCGCCGCCTCGGCTTTTTCGCGTCCGGTGTCGGTCAGCTCCAGCTCGGTGCGGCCGGTGTGTTGGCCCGACTTCGACTACTCGGTCTCCCCGTGTCGGAGCAGCACCAGCCGGTGGTTCTCCACGCCCATGCCGACCGATTGTGCCAGACATTTGCGAGTCGCCCCGCGGCATGAGGACAAGGTGCCAGGATGTCTCTGTGACTGATACCCAGGTGCTGGCGGTGGCCAACCAGAAGGGTGGGGTGGCCAAGACGACGGTGGCGTCGCTGGGCCACCCTGGGGTTGTGCTTCTTGAAGGCGACGACGATCGCATCCTCGAGTCGGCCGGGCGGGTGCTGCAGCGCGGGATCGCGGATCTGACCATCCTTGGCGACGAGTTCTGGTCCGCTTGCGCGCAGCCGAACTCGGTGTCGATCTCGACGAGGCGGCGGTGATCGACCCGCGGACCAGCGAGTTGTGCGATCAGTTCGCCGACCAGTACGCGGCGTTGCGCAAGAACAAGGGTGTCACCGTCGAGCAGGCCGACGAGATCATCCACGACGACTCGTATTTCGGCACCATGCTGGTGTACAACGGTTTGGCGGACGGAATGGTGTCCGGCGCCGCCCACACCACCGAGCACACCGTGCGGCCGGCGTTTGAGATCATCAAGACCAAACCCGACATCTCCATTGTGTCGAGCATGTTCCTGATGTGTCTGGCCGACCGGGTCCTGGCGTACGGGGATTGCTCGATCGTCCCGGAGCCCACGACCGAACAGCTCGCCGATATCGCGATCAGCTCGGCGCGCACCGCTGCACAGTTCGGCATCGAGCCGCGGGTGGCCATGCTGTCCTATTCCACCGGCGACTCCGGCGCCGGTGCCGATGTCGACAAAGTCAGGGCGGCAACGGAGTTGGTGCGCAGCCGGGCGCCCGACCTGCTAATT
>NZ_DATFZD010000011.1:0-12456 GCF_035314665.1 Mycobacterium sp.
CCCGCCGTTGTGAGGGTGACAGGACGGTGGCGTATCGCGCAAGCCCTTGGGCTTCATGGTGATCAGGCGATGGCCCAGCTCGTACCTGTGTGATGCAAGCCCAAGGTGAGTAGGCGTCGTAGGTTCAGCGCTACGGCGCGATGGTGCAGCCAATGGTCGTTGCGGACGACGCCGCGGTAGCGAACCTTGCGGTTGCCGCGGGTCAGCCACGCGATAGCGCGTTCGACCATGGGACGATGCTGCCGATATTCAGTGAGCCACTGCGGTTTTCGCGCATCCCTGCGTGCGGTTCTTTGCAGCGCGTCGTGGGGGCGGATCGTCAGCGATTTGCCGGTGGCACTGGCGGTGCATTTGCTGCGCAATTGGCAGCCGGTGCACGCCACCCCGAAGCTGGCATAACCCGCGCGGCTGATCGGTCGAATCACCCCGGCCGGGCAGGTCGCGCTGCGTGCGTCATGGTCGACGATGAAGTCATCGACGGTGAATCCACCCGGAATGGCACCGCGCGCAGGTGCAGGTTTGACCCGATCGGTGTGGGCTCGCGCGGAAAGTTCTGCGCGGAATTCGCCGGTTCCATAAGCAGAATCGGCCAGCACGGTCACCGGCGAGTTTTCGTCGTCAAGCAGTGCTAAGCCGACCGTAGCTTCGTGGTTGTCGGCGCCGTTGGCTGCGGTCAGGACGCAGTCGGTGATGATTCCGGTGTCGGGTTCGACCGCGATGTGGGCTTTGTAGCCGTCCTGGCGGCGATGCACACTTTTGTGCACATGGCGAGTCTCGGGGTCCACCGTGGAGATCACCCGATCACCCGCGACGTTGCGGGCAAGGCGCCAGTGCCCGTCGGTGCCATCAGAGCCCTCGACGGGCTCGACATCTTGGCCGGCGACCAATGCCAGCAACGCCACCGCTTCGGCGCCCCGCGGACCCAGGTTCTGCTCGGGCAGATGCCCTAGGACTCGGTGGGCGTCGCTGACCAGTGCGTCGACCAACTGCTCGCGGGCCGCCAGATCATCCCAGGCGATCGCTGGCTGACCCGGATCGGTGTAATCATGAGCTGCGCAGTGCGCGGCGATGACCTCGGTCGCACCGGCCACCTCACGACCGACCCGCCGGATCGCGCCGATGAGCTGGGTGACGGTGTCCTGGGTGGCCACCGCATCATCGAGCACCGTGGAATCCAACGCCCGTCGGGCGCGCCCTGTCAGCGCCCCCGTTTGGGCAACCACGGCTTTGACCGCCTCAAAAATTCGGTTCGGGCGATCCGAAGCCGCCAGACGCCGCCGCCAATAGGTCAACGTCGTGGAATGAAACGCCGTCGCGGTCACCGGCAATCCGCATGCCGCTTTCCAGCGCAGATCGAAGGTCACCGCGTCCACGGTCTCGTTATCGGATAAACCGTGCAACGCCTGCAGCGTGATCACACTGGCCATCACCTCAGCCGCCACGCTCGGTCGCCCCCGCCGCGACGGGAACAAATCGGCGAACATCTCCTCGGGGAACAAATGATGCCGATGAGCCGCCAAGAAAGCGAACACGCTGTCGCCCTTGAGAAGATGGCCTGCTACCGACTCCGCATCCAACAACTCACGCTGATCATCAGACCGACCCTGCACCCACCAATCATCCCGAAAACGCCAGGCCAAACCCATCCGCCACGCGGGATTAATTCAGCAGACTCCTAGGCGGCGTTGGTGATCGCGCCGTGCCGTTGGAGTACCTCCAGAACTTCTCGGCTTTGCACGACGTGCTCTTTTGCGCACAGCTGGCATAGCTCGGTGACCACGGTCTGCAGGACGTCCAGGCGAACAGACGCCTGGGTCAGCGTGACTAGCCAGTTGTCGTAGTCACGCTCGTCGGGTCCCATCTCCGCTACGGCGAAGGAAGCCATGCTCATCTGAATCACGCTCCTGAAATTCGGTTGTCCGCGCGGGGCGTGCTCCCGCCCATTGCCAGGCGGGATTAACCCCTCAGCGATGTGTCTAAACTCACAAACCCCCAGGCCACCGGGTATCCGGAAGTTGCGTCTAATCATCCGGAGTCCAGGTCCAGCAATGACCGGGAGTTATCGACCCCTCGGGCGGCCGATACGCTGTGCCTGCAGCGGGCTCGTTACAAGAAAGGGCAAATATGTCAAGGACAGTGGTGGTCGGCGCCTCGAGTGGCCTTGGGCGTTGCATTGGCGTCGGCCTCGCGCAGCGTGGCGGCCGCGTCGCGTTGCTCGCCCGGCGCCGCGAGCGCATCGAGGCCGCCGCCAAGGAGGCGGGCTCGGGCACGGTCGCGATCGAATGCGATGTCACCGACGAGGGATCGTGTCGATCGGCCATCAAGGACGCCGCCGATGCACTCGGCGGTATCGACAACCTGATCTACACACCCGCGATAGGGCCGCTCGTCCGGATGGTCGACACCGACGCGGAAACGTGGCGGCGCGTCTTCGACACCAATGTCATCGGTGCGGCGTTGGTGACGGCGGCGGCGGTGCCACACTTGACGGCCTCGGCGGGCAAGGCGGTGTATCTGTCTTCCGACGCAGGTCCCTTCGGGCCGCCCTGGCCGGCCCTCGGTGCGTATGGCGTCAGCAAGGCCGCGCTTGAGCAACTTGTGGATGCCTGGCGAGCGGAACACCCCGACATCGGCTTCACCTGCTTGATCGTGGGGGAGTGCGGGGGCGGCGAGGGCGACGCCGCGACGGGAATGAATGTCGGTTGGGATATGGACCTCGCCATGAAGGCTGTCCCGCTGTGGTCTTCGCGTGGCTGCATGCCGGGCAAGTTGATGCCGGTCGAAGACCTCATCGAAGTGGTGCACACGATCCTTAGTACCAATGCGTCGACGTCGATGCCGGTCGTGGTTGCACGAGGGGCGCCTGCCAGCCCGGTCGCGTTTCCGGATCCCAGTTAGTCGCCGAGGTTGTGCAGCAACCAAACCGTTTGAAGCGAGCTGAGTTCTTGCCGCTGAAGGCGAGCGCGTCCTTTACAGTTGCGCTGATAACGACGAGCGAAGGAGACGCCGGATGGCGTGGTTCCTGGCCCTCCAGGGCCCATCCCATTCACCCCATCAGTCCTTGGTCTACGAGCTTCAGGACGCGGTGGACGTGGACAAGATCGCGCAGGAGCTGGTGAGCTCCGCGACGCTGGATCGGGTGGTGCCCATTCCCGCGGTGCTGTCGCAGAACAAGCGGCGCCATCAGAAAGTGACGCTGTATGTCCGGCCGGCCGCGTGGGGCCTGTGGGCGTTTTACGAGCTGTCCGACGAAGACCGCAAACAGCTGCTGAAGGACAACCCGGTGATCAACGCGCTCGCTCAAGCGCAGCAGCGTGGAAAAGCTAACGCGGCGGGACAACGGGGTCCGATGACGGTACAGGTCAACCCGCTCACCGGTCAGGTCGGACCGGCTAACCCAGGCTAGGCACTGCCGCGCGTAGCGCTACGCGGTGTTTTCGTCGGTCTCGAACTCGTCGGTAACTGGCGCGGCCCCGAGCGTGCTGAGCATTCCGACGGCCGCCCGCTGCCAGGTGAACATCTCGGCGCGGCGCCGCGCGCCGGCGCGCCGGTCGTCTTCGGGCCGGCTGACGACCGCGCTGACCGCTTGCGCGATGGCCGCCGGGTCGTTGTCGGCCAGGGCGCCGCTGGCCGGGGTGATGATTTCGCCGAGCGCCGACGTGCGGGAGACCACGGCCGGCGTCCCACATGCCAGCGATTCCAGTGCGGCCAGCCCGAAGGTTTCGTGCGGCCCGGGTGCCAGCGCGACATCGGCCGATGCCAGCAGCGCGGCGACGGTGTGGCGGTCGGAAATGAAACCGGTGAAATCGATCGGCAGCCGAGCGGCCTGCCGTTGCAGCCTGGCCCGCAACGGGCCGTCGCCCACGACGACCAGTCGGGCCTCGACACCCGCGGCACACAACTCCGCGACCGCGTCGATGCTGCGGTCGGCCCGTTTTTCGACGGACAGCCGGCCGCAGTGCACCAGCAGGATCTGCGACGGATTGGCCCAGCGCTGACGTACCAGCGCTGAGCGCCGGCATGGATGGAAGGTCTCCAGGTCCACGCCCAGTGGGACGGTGACGGTGTTCGTTGCCCCGATGCGGTCGAACTCTTCGCGTGCGAACCCGGTGGTGCACACCACGGTGTCGTAGTTGGCGGCGGTGCGCCGGTTGGCGAAGTCAGCGAACTTTCGCGCGGTTCGACGCGGAAGCACTTGGCCCGCAAGGCGATCCAGGCGCTCGTGGGAGATCATCACCGTGGTGGCGCCGTGTTCGCGCCCCCACCGGCCCAGTGATCTGAGCGTGAGCCGGTCGGAGACCTCCAGGGTGTCCGGTCCAAGCGCTTTCAGCAGCGCCCGCACCGGTCCCGGCAACACCGCGCGGTAGCCGCCGGTGAAGGGAATCAACCTGGCGGGCACGGTGATTCGCACGACGCCCGTGGGCAGCTCGGTGTGCTCGGCATGCCGACCGGGCACGATCAGAAACACCTCGTGGCCCGCGGTGCAGTATTCCGCGCCCAGCCGGTCCACGGCGGTGCGAAGGCCGCCGGAGCGAGGTCCGTAGAAGTTGGCGACCTGAACGACACGCATACCGCCCAGCAGAACTGCCCCTTGTGTGCGGTCAACGATCTGACATCGACGGTTGGTTGAACAAGCCATGAACACCAAGAACCGAGGAGCGCACGAAACATCGTCGTAACCGCGAATGGGCCGTTCAGGGTGTTCGAGCGGGCCTTCGATCAGCCCGAGCGGTCGTCAGGCGGCGATCGGCCGAAGGCGGAAGAGCCTGATCTCGCGTGGTGCGCAGCTGGCTCGGTACCGCTCGTAGCCGGCATAAAAGTCGGTGGCGACGGCCCATGCAGAGTCGCGGACGTCGCCGCTGAGCAGTTCGGCGCGGTATTGCGCGGGCGGACCGTTGAACTCGACGGTGCACTCGGGGTGCGCCAGCAGGTTGGCGCTCCAGGCCGGGTGTGGTGGGCGACCATAGTTGGAGCCGATTGCAAGCAGGCCGTCAGAATCGTGGATCAATGTCAGCGGATGGGTGCGCGGCAGCCCGGACTTCGCACCGGTGGTCGTGACGAGCCCCACCCTGTCGATTCCGGCCGAGCTGAGCCGCCCGTGGGTCCGAGGGATCAGCACCTTGTCGATACGTGGCGCCACATCGAGTAGGTACCGATAGCCGGCCGGACTCATCAGGGCGCGCTCCGCCAACGCTTCATCAAGTCGCAGCCGCCGTCCGCGAATCGGGCTTTCTCGCCGTAGAGGCACGCGTCCTCGCCGTAGAGGCATGCGTCGACGGTACCCAATGCGCGGTTTGTCCGGGTGATAAACGGCGGCTATCAGCCCATCGCAATCCGATCTTGGACGTGGATCACCCAGCGCGGGAACGCTGTAGGCATCCGGCATTTGCGGTCACCGAGGAAGGAGAAAAGTCGTGACCATCGTCACCGAACGCACCAGCCAGCACACCATCTCGCTGCTCGAGGGCGAGATCGTCGAGGAATCCGATCTGGGTTCGATCCGACGCGCCACCGCCGACAATTTTCCAGTCCTGCAAGGCATGTCGATCAAGCGGGTGGTGGTCAATCCCGGTGCGATGCGGACGCCGCACTGGCATGCCAACGCGAACGAGCTGACTTACTGCGTCTCGGGTACCGCATTGGTGTCGGTGCTCGACACCGCCAGCAGGTTCTCGTCGTTCATCATCAAGGCCGGCGATATGTTCCACATCGATTCTGGGTCACTGCATCACATCGAGAACATCGGGCAAGACGTCGCCGAGTTCATCATTGCGTTTCGCCACGAGCGCCCCGAGGATTTCGGGCTGGGAGCTGCTTTCGGTGCCATGACCGACGCCGTGCTGGGCAACACCTACGACCTCGATGCGTCGGACTTCGCGGCCATTCGTCGCAGCACCACCGATCGCGCGCTGGCCGCGCGCCGCGGCGAGCCGGTGGTGCCGAATACCGCCCACTTCGGCGACCCGCACAAATTCGAAGTCGAGGCGCAGTCACCGCCGATCAGTATCGCTGTCGGGTCGGCCCGGCTGGCCCGGGTGCAGTTCTGGCCGGCATTGAAGGACCTGTCGATGTACTCGCTGCGGATCCGTGAAGATGGGATGCGCGAGCCGCACTGGCATCCGATCACCGCCGAAATGGGTTACGTGCAAAGCGGTTCAGGACGGATGACGGTGTTGGACCCGGACGGCACGGTGGACACGTGGTACCTCAAGCAGGGTGACGTCTACTTCATCCCGCGCGCCTACCCGCATCACATCGAGGTGGTGGAATCGCCCGGCTGGCACTTCACCATCTTCTTCGACCAGCCCACGCCCGGCGACATCGGTTACCGCGCGTCGGTGAGCGCCTACTCACGTGAAGTGCTCGCGGCGACCTTCAACACGCATATCGACGGCCTGCCGAACTTCCCGTTCACGCAGACCGACCCGTTGATCGTCAACCGCCGCAATGCAGTCGACGAGCATGCCGTCGGCGAAGTGTAATCCCGCAAACCATCTCCGGCCCTATTTGGAATCACTGAGTGGAGTCTAAATTTGGCTTAATTCCCTGGTATTGCCCGGCGACGTGCACGGTAGGCTGAATGCACGCGAGTTCGACCGGCAACGCTGTAGGGAAATCGCACCGCGGTGACGGGTTGGGGGTACGGCGGGAATGGGGATGAAAAGTTGCGCCATTTCGTGGCCACATTCGCCGCTGCGGGCATTTGCATTCTCGTCGCAGGATGTGGCAGCGGTAGCAACCAAGCCGGCATGAAATCGACGATGACCACCACATCGCTCATCCCGCGCCCGGTTGTCGAGCGTGAGCTCGATGAGTTGCTGCTCAGCCCCGAACAGATCAGCCCCGTGATGGGCGCAAAGGAAATGGCGGTCACCAGAAGGCACGACGCGATGTCCGACGACAGCGCCACGATGCGGCCCCCGGAATGCCTGGCCGTCGACGGCGCGGCGCAAGCCCAGGTCTACGCCAACAGCGGTTTCACCGCCGTTCGTGACCGGGCGCTCAACGACGGCGATAACTTCACGCACTACGCCGAGCAGGCGGTGGTGCTATTTCCCACGGTCAAACAAGCTCGCGTGTTCTTGATTTCCTCGGCGCTGCGTTGGCCGGCCTGCCAAGGGTATACCCACATCCAGTCCGGAACGGAGTGGGTCGTGGGGCCGGTATCGGATACCAACGGCGCACTGAGCGTGATTGCAACGCAACAGCATGCGAAGGCCGGCGGTTGGGCCTGCGGGCGCGCGCTAACGCTCAAGAACAACGTCATCGTCGATGTCAACACCTGCAGCCCCGACCCTAAGAACTCCGCCATCGACATCGCCAACCTGATCGCCGTGAAAGTGCCGATGCGCTAAGGCCTTTGCGCCGTCACTCGGAGTCGGCAGGCTGGAGGAGTCGCACCTCCTCGAGATCCATCACCGACTGCACCTCTCGCAAGACTTCGTCGTCAATGCGATTTTGGTCCCGAAGCTCGGTGATAGCGCGGCGTTTGTGTTCGAGCACGCCAAGTCGCACCCGCCGAAGCAGATCGTTCCGCTCGGCCACCTCGTTCGGTCCGGCAGCATCGACGCCGGCTTCGACGAGCGCCGCGTGTTCTTCGTATTCCTTTTCCAGGCGCCTCAATAGTTCGTCGCTGCCGCCGACTTCACGGACGACCAGGGGCAAGGCCTCAAGGGCGGCCTGCACGCCGCGACAGCGTGCCAGTTGCAGTTCGTCAGCGCGGCTTGTGTCTTCGGGTAGCCGGGCCCAGCGAACGACGTCGGGCAGCGTGCCGCCCTGCACGAGCACGGTCACCAGAATCACGACGCAGACGACGAAGATAATGAGGTTGCGGTCCGGAAACGGGGCGCCGCTGTGCGTGGTCAGCGGTACCGCCAGCGCCGCGGCGAGCGATACGGCGCCGCGGAAGCCCGCCCACCGCGAGACCATCCGCTGGCGCCAACCGATGCGGCGGGTGCGCTGCACCGCGCGCCTGTCAACAGCACGAAGGAAAAAAGTGAAAAGGTCCGAAACGACAAACCGACTCACGATGATGACGCCGGTGACGGCAAGGGCCAGGAATCCGGCGTGGCGAAGTCCGCCGTCGACGCCGGCTATGCCGCGCAGCGCGTGGGGCATTTGGGTGCCGACGAACACCCATAGCGAGCCGTTGATCAGGAATGTCGAGAGGTCCCAAAACGCAAATGTCTGGAGACGGGAACGCGCTCGGAACACGTGCGGCGAGGCGTAAGAAATGACGAGGGCCGACACCAGAACCGCGACGACGCCGCTGCAATGGATTGTTTGGGCGAGCAAAAAGGCGGCGAAGGGCGTCAGTATGCTCAGGGCGCCCTCCTCTTGCGGCGCATCGATTCTGCGGCGCACCTGAGTCACCGCGATGCCGACCAGCAGCCCGGCACAGATGCCGCCCGCATAGGAGCCAATGAAACGGGCGGTCAAGGCCGCCGGGCTGACCGGAGCGCCGCCAACCGCGACAGAGACGGCCACGGCGAACAGAACGAGTGCGGTCCCGTCGTTGATGATGCTTTCCGCCTTCAGCACCGTGACCGTTCGGCGTGGCAGCTGTTTCGCCAGGCCGGCTACCGCGGCGGCGTCGGTGGGGGAGAGCACGGCGCCGAGGACCGACGCCGCATGTGACTCCATTCCGAGCGCCCGTGCCGTCCAGGTCACCGCTACCGCGGTCACAATCACCAGGCCGACGCTGAGAAAAGCGATCACCCGGAGGTTCTTGCGGATCTCGCGAAAGCTGGTGTTCAGGCTCTCCCAGTAGAGGATCGCCGGCAGGAACAGCAGCAGCACGATCTCCCCATCGAGCCGCACGCCGCCGAACTGCGGGATCAAACCCAGCAAAGCGCCGAGAACGATCAGCAGAACCGGCGGGCCCACGCGGTAACGGCGGCCGATGACCGTGCCCACGATCACTGTGGCAAAGAGCGCAACGATTACGACAAGCCCGAACACCAGCACATCATCCTGTACGAGCGCGGCCGAGGCACAACCGAGAGCAGCTGTGGGTCAGGACCAGTAGGGAATGCGCAGGTCATCGAGTAGGAGGCGCACTCGGCGTTCGATCTTGTCGCGGATCGGCCGCACGGCGGCCAGGCCTTTGCCGGCCGGGTCGTCGAGGACCCATTCTTCCTACCGGCGGCCGGGCGAAATTGGGCAGGCGTCGCCGCAACCCATGCTGACGATCACGTCGGCGGCCAGCGTTTGGTACGAGCAGTACACCAACCGCTCGACGGCCTCCGTGTCGAGGGCGTCGGGGAACTCGTTCTGCAGTCGCGCTGCCGCCGCTTTGAGCGCCTGACGCTCGTTGATCGACGGTTCGATATTCAGAGCTGGCTCGGTGGTGCAGTGGTGGCTCATTGCCTCAATCGTCACTGCGACGAAACCGCGCGTCAACCGGGCGGATTGTGTACCAAGCCGATCACGGCTGCATACCGATCGGGACGGTGACCTGGCGCGGCCGCATGGTTACGCAAATCATGGACACGCTCGCGAAATATCCACATCGGCGGGAGGCGATCGGATATTCGCATGCTCAACAGGAGGTATGCAGCATGACGGCGGACTTGCACGGTGGTCGGATCCTCGACACCGCGAAGGGCATTCTCATTGGCCTTCGCCGGTGTCCTTCGGAGACGGCTTTTCACGAGTTGATCAACGCGGCACAGCGTCACCGGATGCCGGTGTTCGCGATGGCCGGCGCGCTGGTGCATCTCGCGAATGGTGGCGAAAGATCAGCACAAATGTCTATCGACGCCGAGTCCGCGGCGCGTAACGAATGGGGGCAGTTCTTCGCCGACTCGGCCCTGACCGTTTAGTTCAGCGCCGAGCCGACTCCGTCAGCGGGTGACCGTTCTCGGCATGCAGCAGACAGATGACGGTACTCGGCGCGGGATTGTCAGCGGTTCGATCCTGATTGGAGTCGATGAGGTAGGTCACCGCGAACGGGCTGCCGCCGACGGATTGCCCGGTGTACCGCGACAACCCGGTAGCGCACTGCTGGTTGGCGACGTCGGCGACGGCGTCGTTGACCGCCAGCGGCCCGCGGAGATAAACCTCTGCCGCATGCGCGGCGGCACAGTCGACAACGCTGACGGTGATCACGCTCGGGTCGGTTGATGGAAGCTCGGCCAGACAATCACCAACCTGCAAGTCAATCCATTTCTCGCTGCCAGGATTTCGCGTTGTCGGCAGGGCGGCCACAGCGGTCGATGTGCTTACCGATGTCGTAGCTGCCGCCCTCGAAGTTGGGCTCGTCGACGTCGTACCCGGCTTGAGATCGGTTGTACCGCAGGCTGCCAGCAGAACCAGCGCGGCTACCGAGGCCGCCAAGCCGAATCCCGCTTTCGTCTCGTAACCGGCACCGGGTCGCGCCGCTCGTTTAGAGATGGCTCACCGCGAAATTCACTGCCTGGTCGACCATTCCATCGTCGACGTGACGAAACCCATCACAGCCGCGCCCTGGGAATACCCGCCGAGCACCATCTTGGTATTAGGGCAGTTGGCCGCCATGGACTCAACGTGATTGGCCGCGTCTCGAATACCGTCGACTGCGCGCGAAAGGTCCTCGCTGGCAGGGTAATCGACGGCATATACCCCGAGCGACTTGAGTCCGACCTTCTGCCGCCGCGAATCGATGAATGCGTGTCCGATCCAGCCGACGCCTGGCGTGTCACCGGTACCCCGAGCGAGTACTGCCTCGATGTCGGGGCAGCCCGCAGCGGACGCGGACGGAACGAAGACACCGAGAACTGCCGAGGTCAAAACGATAGCGGTGAGGAATCTGCCGACAAAATGTGCACACACGTCAGCAACCCCGTGTTGCTCTAGTAGCGCACCAGATTAAAGGGGTAGCTGACGGTGCCGCCCGGTGTGTTGCCGCAGCCGGCGTCGAAAGTGGAATCCACCGAACCGACGAGCGACACCATATCCCAGGAATAGGTGTCGTGCGACGGCAGGAAGTACACGGTGCAGCGCACGCCATCGGGCACGTCGACGACCATCGTGTACCGCCCATTGGCGAGATGTGCATCTGCGTTCCACGGCTCCGCTTGCCCGTTGGGCCTCGGTTGGGCATTCACGTGGACACAGTCCGGAGCCTCAACACGGCATTTCCTGACATTCCAGAGCCACGAGTGACCCGGATCCCGCGTGGTCTCGACTTCATAGTTGCCGATCAGCATCCCGGCTGCGGCGCTCGGTGCGAGCGCCAGCGCGGCCGCGGTGAGCGGCACGCCGACTGCCAGGGTTTTCGGGATCGTCACGCGTTTCCTCCGTTCCTCGCCGCCCGGGGGGCTTGCGCCGACTATACGGTTCTGACGTTGCGCAATGGGCTGGAATCAGCCCGGCGGGGTCCAGGCGATCGGGAGCGTCTTGATGCCGTGGATGAACGGCGACAGCAATCGCGCGGGCTCCTCGGTCGCGACGATATCGGGTACCTCGCGGTGCAGTTCCTCGAACATGACCCGGATTTCGCGACGGGCCAGGTTGGCGCCCAGGCAGAAATGGGCGCCGCCGCCGCCGAAGCCGACATGCGGATTCGGGTTGCGGGTGACGTCGAACATCCACGGGTCGGCGAACTTCGACTCGTCGCGATTGGCCGAGCAGTACCACAGCGTCGCCTTGTCGCCGGCGGCCATCTTGGTCCCACTTAGCTCGAAGTCACGGGTGAGGGTTCGTCGCATATAGATCACCGGCGATGCCCACCGCACAATCTCTTCCACCGCCGCGTGCGATAGGCCGTCGAAGTCGGCCCACCACGCCTGCCGTTGCTCGGGGTAACGCGTCAGTGCGAGCAGGCCGTGACTGATCGCATTACGCGTCGTCTCGTTGCCTGCGACTGCCAGCAGGATGAAGAACGACGCGACCTCGGCCGAAGTCAGCCGCTCGCCGTCGACCTCGGCTTCCACCAGGCTCGTCGTCAGATCGTCGTGGTGATTGACGCGACGATCCTCCGCCAACGCGCTGGCGTAGGCGCCGATCTCCATCGAAACCCGAACAAACTCATCGAAGTCGGTAGTCAGATCGGGGTCGCCGAAGCCGAGGATCACGTTGGTCCAGTGGAATATCCGCTGATGGTCCTCCTCGGGGACCCCCATCATGTCGCAGATGACCTGCAACGGCAGGGGCCCGGCCAGCTCGCTGACCGCCTCGCCGTTGCCGTCGGGATGAGCGGCGATCATCGACGCGACCAGCCGGTGGGCCCGCTCGCGCACCGATGCCTCGATGCGGGCCACCACTTTCGGGGTGAAAGCCCTGCTGACGATCGATCGCAGCCGCTGATGCCGCGGGTCGTCGAGCACGATCATCGAGCCGAAGTACTCGGATACCTCCGGCGTCTGGTCGTTGATGGTGATGTTGGGACTGGAGCTGAAGATCTCGGGGTGGCGGCTGGCGTAGAACACGTCGTCGAGTGAGGTCAGCGCCCAATGCCCGTCACCTGATTGGAAG
>NZ_DATFZD010000012.1:0-9330 GCF_035314665.1 Mycobacterium sp.
GTTGTCACCAACCCGTCGGGCGGGCTGCTGTCCAAGGGCCACCCGCTGGGCGCAACAGGTTTGGCGCAGTGCGCTGAATTGGTGTGGCAGTTGCGCGGTCAGGCAGGGGCCCGCCAGGTCGAGGGCGTCACGCTGGCGTTGCAGCACAACATCGGACTCGGCGGCGCCGCCGTCGTGACCCTCTACGAGAAGGTGAGTTGAACCAATGCCGTTGGACCAGAACGTGATCGGCAAGCAACTGCCGCCGGTCACCATGACCATCGACGCGGGCCGTCTGCGCTTCTTCGCCAAGGCGATCGGTGAAACCAATCCGGTCTTCACCGACCTGCAGGCGGCCAACGCTGCGGGACACCGCGATCTGCCGGTGCCGCCGACCTTCCTGTTCGGCATCGAACTGGAGCGCCCTGACCCGTTCGATTGGTTAGCCGGCGTCGGTGTCGACCTGCGGCGGGTACTCCACGGCGAGCAGTCCTTTACCTACCACTCGCCGGCGGTGGCCGGCGACGTGCTGACCGCGACCCCACGGATCGCAAACGTGTACAGCAAGAAGGGCGGAGCGTTGGAATTCATTGAGAAGACGTCGATGGTGACTCGGGAGAACGGCCAGTTGGTCGCCCAGCTGAACAGCGTGATCGTCGTACGGAACCCGGAGCCACCCCAGTGACCGCCGCGCCGATCATTGAGGTGGGTAGCGAGCTTGCTCCATTGGCGGTCGGGCCGATCTCACGGACCACGCTGGCCTTGTTCGCCGGCGCGTCGGGCGATCACAACCCGATGCACATCGACATCGACGTCGCGCGGTCGGCCGGCTTGGACGACGTCTTCGCTCAGGGCATGCTCTCGATGGCCTACCTGGGCCGGCTGCTGACCGATTGGGTTGACCCGCGGGCGATTCGCCGCTACCGGGTGCGCTTCGCCGCGATCACGCCCTTGCACGGTGAGCCAACCGCCACCGGCAGGATCACCGCGATCGACGACGTCGACGGCGAGCGGCGCGCGGCTCTCGAGCTCGCCGTCACGCTCGCGGACGGCACTGTCACCCTCACCGGGGACGCCGTCGTCGCGTTGTGACGCCACGCCGCGGAAATCAGCATCCTCAAAACAAACGAAAAGGATTGTCAACCATGGGAACTCTTGAGGGAAAGGTCGCCATCGTCTCCGGCTCAGGCCGCGGGATCGGGCGCGAGATCGCACTGAAACTGGCCAGCGAGGGTGCGAAGGTGGTGGTCAACGACCTCGACGCCGAGCCCGCCAAGGAAACCGTCGCCGCGATCGAGTCCGCCGGCGGAGAGGCCGTGACCTGCGTCGGCAACGTCACCGACGCCGACTTCGGCGAACGCTTCGTCGCGGCCGCGGTCGACAACTTCGGCGGCCTGGACATCATCGTCAACAACGCCGGCTACACCTGGGATTCGGTGATCCAGAAAATGACCGACGAACAGTGGGACGCCATCCTCGATGTGCACCTCAAGGCGCCGTTCCGGATCCTGCGGGCCGCGCAGCCCGTCATCGCGGCAGCGGTCAAGAAGGCCAAAGTCGCCGGGGAGCCTGTCCCCTGCCGCAAGGTGGTCAACATCTCCTCACTGGCCGGCACGGGCGGCAATGCGGGGCAGGCGAACTACTCGTCGGCCAAGGCCGGGGTGACGGGTCTGACGAAGGCGCTGGCCAAGGAGTGGGGACGCTACAACGTCACCGTCAACACGGTGGCGTTCGGGCTGATCAAGACCCGGCTCACCGAGACCCCGGCCGGCGGCGAAGGCACGATCGAGGTGGCCGGCAACGAGATCAAGGTCGGCGTGAATCCGAGCCTGCTCGCCGCCATGGAGCAGATGGTGCCACTGGGCCGCGGGGGTACTCCGGCTGAAGCCGCGGGCGCGGTGTATCTGTTCTGCATCCCCGAATCCGACTACGTCAGCGCGCAGACCCTCGTCTGCGGCGGCGGCTTCAGCTTCTGACGACGACGATGACCACGGGTGCGTACCGGTCGGCCTGGGCCGACGACGACGTAGTGGCCCTCAGGGACATGGCGACCAAGTTCTTCCAGACCGAGGCACTCCCGCACCGGGAACGGTGGGCCGAGCAGAAATGCGTCGACCGGGAGTTCTGGATCAAGGCAGGCCGCCTCGGCTTGCTGTGCTCGTCGGTCCCGGAGGAATACGGGGGCGGTGGCGGAACGCTGGCCCACGAGTTCGCCATCATGCAGGCCCAAGCCGCCTGCGGGGAGACCGGGTTCGGCAACCAGGTCCACAGCGGGCTGGTCGCGCAGTACATCCTCGCCTACGGCACCGAAGAGCAGAAGAAGCGCTGGTTGCCCGGGATGGCGACCGGGGAGTTGATCAGCGCCATCGCGATGACCGAGCCCGGCGGCGGATCCGATCTCAAAGCGCTGCGCACCAGTGCGATCCGCGACGGTGAGCATTACCGGCTCAACGGTGCGAAGACGTTCATCTCCAATGGCAGCTCGGCGGATCTGATCGTGCTCGTCGTGAAGACCGATCCCGCCGCCGGCGCCAAGGGAGTGTCGTTGATCGTGCTGGAGACCGCCGACGCACCCGGCTTCCGGGTCGGTCGGGTGCTCGACAAGGTCGGGATGAAGGCACAGGACACCGCGGAGTTGTTCTTCGACGACGTCCTGGTCCCGGTCGGCAACCTACTCGGTGTCGAAGGCGCCGGTTATGGCTACGCCATGCGCCAGCTGGCGCACGAACGGCTGGTGGTCGCGGTCTGCGGCCTGGCCACGCTGGAGAGCGCCGTCGAGGAGACCGTGGCGTACACCAAGAACCGCGACGCCTTCGGCAAACCGCTGTTTGACATGCAGAACACCCGGTTCGAACTCGCCGAATGCGCCACGGTCGCCCGGATCGCGCGGGTGTTCGTCGACGACTGCATCCAGCGGCACCTGCGCGGTGAGCTGGACGCGACGACGGCGTCGATGGCGAAAGCCTGGGTGACCGATATGCAGGTCCAGGTCATTGACCGATGCGTGCAGTTGTTCGGCGGCTACGGGTACATGATGGAGTATCCGATCGCCCGGATGTTCATCGACTCGCGTGCGCAGAAGATCTACGCCGGCGCGAATGAAGTCATGAAGGAACTGATCGCGCGCTCGCTGTAGCGCCGGATCGAGGAGCAGACATGTATCTAACCCAGTCGCTGCATCGCAGCCTCCAGCAGACCCCTGACCGCCCCGCCACGATCTACCGGAACCGCGTCCGCACGGTGGCCGAGTCAGCTGATCGCATCGCCCGCCTCGCCGCTGCGCTGTCCGATTTGGGTGTGCAGGCAGGCGACCGGGTCGGTATCCTCGCCCTGAACTCCGACCGGTACCAGGAGTACTTCTACGCGGTGCCGTGGATGGGAGCCGCGCTCAACCCGGTGAACGTCCGTTGGAGTGCCGTCGAGATCGCATACTCGCTGGCCGATTCCGACACCCGGGTCCTGTTCGTCGACGACGCGTTCGCGCCGATGATTCCCGCACTGCAAGAACAGTTTCCGGATCTGGGTGCAGTGATCTACTGCGGCGACGGCGAACGGCCCGCCGGCACGCTGGGCTACGAGACCTTGATCGCCGAGCACGGCCCCGGCGAGGACACCCGCACCGGAGGCAACGAGTTACTCGGCGTGTTCTACACCGGCGGCACCACCGGCCACCCCAAGGGGGTGATGCTCTCGCATAACAACCTGCTCACCTCGTCGATCGGCAGCCTCGCCTCCGGTCAGTTCATCACGCCTCGCGGGCGATTACTGCACACCGCACCGCTGTTTCATCTCGCCGGCATCGCCGCATGGGCCGCGGGATGTTTGGTCGGCTCGACGCATGTGATCGTGCCCCTGTTCAGTCCGGCCGAGGTGTTGAAGGCGATCGCCGAGCACGGCATCACCGACGCCTTGCTGGTGCCGACCATGATCCAGATGCTCGTCGACGACCCGGCCGTCGGCGACTACGACCTGTCGAGCCTGCTGCATCTGGTCTATGGGGCGTCCCCGATCTCTGAAGCGGTGCTGGAACGGGCCCGCAAGGCCTTTCCAGCGGTCGGATTCACGCAGGCCTACGGCATGACCGAACTCTCGCCGGTCGCGACACTATTGACACCGGCTGACCACGACGACCCGGCGTTGCGGCGATCGGCGGGTCGCGCCGCACCGCACGCCGAGGTGCACATCGTCGATCGTGACGGGCGTGAGGTGCCCCGCGGCGAGGTCGGTGAGATCATCGTGCGCGGCGACAACGTGATGCTGGGGTACTGGAACCGGCCCGACGATACCGCTAAGGCGGTTCGGGACGGCTGGATGCACACCGGTGATGGCGGCCGGATGGACGAGAACGGGTATGTGTTCGTCGTCGACCGGATCAAGGACATGATCATCACCGGCGGCGAGAACGTCTACTCCGCCGAGGTGGAGAACGCGTTGGCAAAGCACCCGGCGATCGCGGCCGTCGCGGTGATCGGGGTGCCTGACCCCGACTGGGGCGAACGGGTGCACGCGGTGGTGGTGCTGCTGCCAGGTCACAGCGTTAGCGAGGAGCAGCTTCGCGCACACTGCAAGACACTCATCGCCGGTTACAAAGCTCCGCGGAGCGTGGACTTCGTCGATGCCATGCCGATGTCGGGTGCCGGCAAGATTCTCAAACGCGAACTGCGGATGAAATATTGGGGCAACACCACCAACCAGGTTTCCTGATAAGCGAATGCATCAAGAGCGTCAAAGCCATCGGACGGTAGGGGTGATATGACGGCTGGACCGGTGCAGAAATCTGTGGTTCAGCCTGCGCGCGGCACCCGCCCGTCGAACCGTCGGCAGCTGATCATCGACGCGGCCACGGATCTGTTCTGCCGCAAGGGATACGCCAACGTGGCCATGGGAGATGTGGCCGAGGCGGTCGCGATCGGACCGTCGGCACTGTATCGCCACTTTCGCGGCAAGCAGGACCTGCTGGCCACCGTCGTAGGAGCAGCGCTGGACACCCTCGACGATGCGTTCACCGCAGCACAGGACGAACGGTTGCCCGATGTTTCCGAGATGCTTGCCACCACTGTGCTCAGGCACCGAGGCGTTGGGCTGCTGTGGCATCGCGAGTCGCGGCAGCTCGCCCCAGCCGACCGCAGGGAATTCCGCACCGCGATCGACCAGATCGCCGCACGGTTCGCCGCACTAATCCGTGCACGGCGCCCCGGCCCGGATGCTATGGAGGCAGAGTTGCTTGCCTGGTCGGGGCTGGCGGTCGCGACCAGCGTGTCGCTGCACAGCCTTGTCCTGCCCGAACCCGAATTCACTACTCTGCTGAGCGAATTGATCTCCACCGTTGTCGACTCCCCGTTACCTCCTCGACAATCGGCGCCGACCCACGCGACGACGTCTGGGATGGTGCGCACCCAAGCCCGCCGTGAAGCGATTCTCACCGAAGCGACAAAGCTCTTCGCGGCCAACGGGTTCGCGGGGGTGAGCACAGAGGACATCGGTGCCAGCGTCGGCATCAGTGGTCCCAGTGTCTACAACCATTTTCCGGCCAAGTTAGATATCTTGCTGGCGGCCATGCTGCGTGGCGACGAATGGCTGCGCCTGGACATGAATCGCGCATTCGCCCAGGCATCGGATCCCCGCGATGGCCTGAATCGTCTGCTCGACAGCTACTGCGCCTTCGTCCTCGACAACCCGCACCTTCTCCAGGTCCTCGTCTCCGAGTCAAATCACCTGCCCGAACCCGAACGACATCGCATCAGAGCCGCTCAACATGCCTACATCGACGACTGGGTCAACCTGCTGGCACAGGTGCACCCAGGTTGGGACGCCACACACGCCCGCATCCGAGTGCAGGCCGTGCAGACCATGATGAACGACATCGCCGCCGTGCCCGAGTTGCGCGAATACTCAGACGTCGAGTCCGCGTTGGTCGCTATCGGCGCCGAGCTTCTCGCCATCAACGACGGTACGGGTTCCACATGATCACCGAGGACCGCGCCTGCTTCAGCGGCGTACACATGCGCGACAGCCTGGATTCGTGCATCGGCTGTGGGTGTCTGTCGTTGAAGCGGTGCGTGATCTCCAACCCCGCTGTCGCCGTGGGGGGCGGGGTGGGTACCCGTTGGGTGGTGGGTGGTGGCCGGTGGCCGGTGGGTGGTGGCCGGTGGCCGGTGGCCGGTGGCCGGTGGGTGGTGGCCGGCGGCCGGTGGCTGGTGGGTGGTGGCCGACATCGAACTCAGCTACGCGACACGCCGGGCGGGCGTCGCTGAGTTCAATCTCGGGGCCTGCGAAGAACCTTGATCGTTCAGCTGATGGTGCTGACACCGCCGTCGACGGGGATCACGGCTCCCGTGATGTAAGCGCTGGCCCGGCCGGCCAGGAACACCGCGATGCCTGCGATGTCGTCAGGCCGTCCGATGCGGCCCAGCGGCAATTGAGCGCCGACGGCCTCGGCACCGGCCGTCAACAACGTCTTCGTCATCTTCGACTCGAAGAGGCCGGGAGCGATCGCGTTGACCAGGACGTCGGGGACGAGTTCGCGGGCCAGGTGGCGGGTCAGCATGTGGACCGCGGCCTTGCTCGCGCTGTAGGCGAAGTTGTTCATCCCGGGCCCGGGCGGTCGCAGCCCGTCGATGCTGCCGGTGTTGATCACGCGTGCCGGGTCGTCGGGTGCGGAGCCCGCTTTCAACAGCGGCAGTAAAGCGCGGGTGAGCAGGAAGACACCCTTGACGTTCACGGCGAAGACCTTGTCGAACGCCGATTCCGGGTATTCCTCGAACGCGGCGCCCCACGCCGCCCCGGCATTGTTGAACAACGCGTGGATCGCGTCCTCCCGCTCGCCCAGCGCCGTGGCGAGCGTTTCGACGCCCGCGGCGGTTCCCAGGTCAGCGGGAATCGACTCCACCGGACCCAGCGCCGCCAAGCCCTCGACGGCGGCGCCGAGCTCGTCGGCCTTGCGGCTGGACAGGTACACCTTCGCGCCGGCCCGCAGCAGCCCTTCCGCCATCATCAGGCCGATCCCGCGACCGCCTCCGGTGACGACCGCGACCTTGCCGCTCAGGTCGAACAATTCGGGGCCCACGGCGCCTCACTTTCCGTCGAACGCGATGATCTGGCGGACGGCGAGGCCGTCGGCGAGCTGATCCATCGCCTCGTTGATCTGGTCGAGAGCGATGGTCGACGAGACCAACGACTCGACGGGAAGTCGGCCGGACCGCCACAGCTCCACGAACCGGGGGATGTCCCTGGCAGGCACCGCCGATCCCAGGTAGCTGCCGATGAGAGAGCGTCCCTCGGCGACGAATCCGAGCGGCGAGACGCTGATCCGCGCATCGGGCCGCGGCAGGCCGACGGTGATCGTGCGGCCTCCCGGTGCGGTCAGGTCGATCGCGGTTTGCAGCGCGATCGGATGGCCGGCGGCTTCGATGACCACCGCGGCCTTCAGCCCCTCGTCGAGGGCCTCCTGCGGCGTGTAAGCCGCGTGCGCGCCCGCGCGTCGGGCCATGTCGAGCTTTTCGGGAAGCTGATCGACGGCTACCACACGGACATCGTCATGCGCGGCGGCGGTGAGCATTGCGGCCATGCCAACACCTCCCAGCCCGACGACGACGACCGTCTGGCCGGGTTGCGGTTTCCCGACGTTGACCACGGCGCCGCCGCCGGTGAGGACGGCGCAGCCGAGCAGGGCCGCGACCGTCGGCGGCACGTCGGAATCGACGGGCACGACGGATTTGCGGTCCACCACGGCGTAGGTCGCGAACCCGGAAACTCCGAGATGGTGGTTTACGGGCAGGCCGTCGCGGGTGAGCCGCCTCCCGCCGCACAGCAGAGTCCCCGCGTTGTTGGATGCGCTGCCGCGTTCGCACGGCGTGAGCCCGTCCGTGGCGCACGCGGCGCAGCGGCCGCAGCGCGGGAGGAACGTCATCACGACCCGCTGCCCGACCGCCAGGTCAACATCGGCTGATCCGACGCGCTCGACCACCCCGGCGGCTTCATGCCCGAGCAGCATGGGCACCGGCCGCACGCGGTTGCCGTCGACGACGGACAGGTCGGAGTGGCACAGTCCGGCCGCTTCGATGCGGATCAGCAGTTCGCCGTCGCCCGGCGGCGCCAGGTCGAGTTCGTCGACGGTGATAGGCTTCGATTCGGCGTATGGCCGTGGGGACCCGATCCGCTCGAGAACCGCTCCCCGGATTCTCATGCCGCGGACGGTACCACTGGGGAGATGCCCGACTCGGCCGTCGGGGAGTTAGATGCCCGACTCGGCCGTCGGGAGACAATGCCCGATATGAGCATCGAGTCCGGTGACGAACGATCGCTTACCAGCCGGGACTTCCCGGTTCACTGGCCCGTGCTGACCCGCTGGACCGACAACGACATGTTCGGCCACCTCAACAACGCGGTCTACTACGAACTCTTCGACACCGCCATCAATGCGTGGATCAACACCACCACTGGAATCGATCCTCTGACCATGCCCACCCTCGGCGTCGTCGCCGAGTCGGGGTGCCGTTATTTCGCCGAATTGGCCTTTCCCGAACCGCTTGCCGTCGGCCTCGCGGTCACCCGGCTCGGACGGAGCAGTGTGACCTACCGACTGGGCGTGTTCCAACCGGCAGCCGACCGGCTCGGCGACGGCGCCGCGCAGCCGGTCGCCGCCGTTGGGCACTGGGTTCATGTCTACGTGGACCGGACAAGCCGGAGGCCGGTTCCGATACCCGAGCCGATTCGCGGGCTCCTGCGCACAGCGTGCGTGCCGAGCGCATCCGAGACGAACAGGCCGGAGTAACCAACTACACCGGCGGGTATGCGGGTGGCGGGTAGTCGCCCCTCAGCCCCCAAGCCCATGCGTTGAAGAAGTACTCGATTTCGTCGCTGGCGTCATAGTCCGGATTCGGATCCATACGACCACTCCTTCATATGTCGGCTGCCTCGGAGTCTAACCCGCGTCGAACACACCGGAACTGGCGCTGCGAAAATCTAACTATCCAACCGGTTGATTGGTCGGCGGTGGCACCGAAGGCCTGCATATAGTGAGGCGCCATGTCAACAGCAGACGGCAGCGACAGCGATGCTCTTCGCGCAAGCGGCTCATCGGGGTCTGATGCTCTTCGCGCAAGCGGCTCATCGCGGGAAAACGGAACCGCGAACGAACTCTCGCGCCGCGAGGAGCTGCTGGCAGTCGCCACCAAGCTGTTCGCGGCCCGTGGCTATCACGGCACCCGCATCAACGATGTGGCCGACGTGGTCGGGCTGAACAAGGCCACGGTGTACCACTACTACGCCAGCAAGTCCCTGATCCTGTTCGACATCTATCGACGGGCCGCCGACTCCACCGTTGCCGCGGTGCACGACGACCCGTCGTGG
>NZ_DATFZD010000013.1:0-2929 GCF_035314665.1 Mycobacterium sp.
CGGTGCAAATAACCCCGAAAACGCCGGCACGAAGTACACCCCACCGTTGTCGTCGACTTGGCGCGCTAATGCCTCGCTCTGCGCAGCTCCGCTGATGATGCCCAACTGGTCGCGCAGCCATTGCACCGCCGAGCCGGTCACGGCGATCGAACCCTCAAGCGCGTAAACGGGTTTCGCGTCACCGAATTGGTAGCACACCGTCGTCAGCAAACCGTTGCGGGACCGCACGATCTGCTCGCCAGTGTTGAGCAGCAGAAAGTTTCCGGTGCCGTAGGTGTTTTTGGCCTCGCCGGGGTCCAGGCATACCTGGCCGACCATCGCGGCATGCTGGTCACCGAGAATCCCGGTGATCGGCACCTCGCCGCCGAGCGGTCCGGCCTCCAGCGTCAGGCCGTACGGCTGGCGCGGCGAGGAAGCCGCGATCGACGGCAGCATCGCGCGGGGGATGTCGAAAAAGGACAGCAACTCGTCGTCCCAGTCCAGCGTCTCCAAATTCATCAACATGGTCCTGCTGGCGTTGGTGGCATCGGTGACATGCACCCCGCCGCGGGGACCGCCGGTCAGATTCCAGAGCAACCAGGTGTCCGCGGTGCCGAACACGGCCTCACCCCGCTCGGCTGCCGCCCGCACCCCCTCGACGTTCTCCAGGATCCATTGCAGTTTGCCGCCGGAGAAGTACGTCGCCGGCGGCAGACCGGCTTTCTGCCGGATCACGTCGCCGCGACCGTCGCGGTCCAGTGCCGAGGCGATCCGGTCGGTGCGGGTGTCCTGCCAGACGATCGCGTTGCAATACGGTCGGCCGGTACGCCGGTTCCACACCAGCGTCGTTTCTCGCTGGTTCGTGATTCCCAGCGCGACAATGTCTTTCGCTGACAGGTTCGTCGCATTGAGCGCCGACCTCAGGACCGAAGAGGTGCGTTCCCAGATCTCGATCGGATTGTGTTCAACCCATCCGGCGCGCGGCAGAATCTGCTCGTGCTCGAGTTGGTGACGGCCGACGTCGGTGCCGTCGTGGTCGAAGATGATGCAGCGGGTGCTGGTGGTGCCCTGGTCGATCGAAGCGACGAACTCGGCCAACTGCTCTCCTCCCGCGCTCCCGTCCATCATGGACTACGCGGGCGTTCAAGTCCTCGGCTTCGAGGACACACGCGACGGCCACCCAGTTGGCGACCGGCCCAGGAGCGCGCGGGTTAGAGGAGCCCGAAGCCCGGGTCGGTGGGGATGAAGTCGATGCCGAGGAAGTTGTCGACGTAAGTAAGGGTTCCGTCGACGTCGTCTACGCCAAGCTGGAAAACCCCAGGGTCGGTTAACAAGACGTCGTATGTATCCGATCCCGGCGCGCCAAAGAACGTGTCGAGGTCGAAAGCAGACCCGTCGTAGGTCCCCGTGAGGTAGTTGTCCACTGCATACGAGGTGTCGTAGCTCAACGTGTCGTCGTAGCCGCCAATGTCATACGGGCCGAGGGTCGTCACGTCCTCACCGGTGTCTGCGCTGGCGAGGGGGCTAGAGAGCAGGGACAGGAGCGGAGCCGCCAGCAGCGCACCAATGGCCGTGCCGACCATGCCCGTCGCGCGGCGATGACTGTTACTCATTTTCTACTCATTTTCATTTTCAAATCCCCTATGAATTGGGTGAGAGTTCGCTGAGATTATTCACCGCCGCCGCAGTGGCGTCAACTCGAGAATTAACATTAATACTACAAAGCACATCTCGGTGTCCGGGCAGCCAATCGCCTCTTCAGACATGGTCAGACGGACATCCAGTGGACCACTTACTACATCGTTTCGCGCTATTTCTTGATGCCGCTCGCGGGATTTCTTAACCTCAGATTCATTTGTTGAGCCTCCTAGTCAAGCGCGACCGGCCCAGGCAAGGTGCGTGCGGATCATCGTGTCGCACTCTTGCGTCGGGGTAAGCAAACCGGTTGCATCGGCAATGTGGGTGATGAGGTCAAGCGGACCACCTACGAGCGGGTAGACCGGCAGGAGTACCGGCGCAAGGTGCAGTTGTGCCTCGACGTCTTCGAAACCATGCTCGCGCAGGCCAGCTTCGAGTTCGAGCGTCCCCTGACCGGGATGGAAATCGAATGCAACCTGGTCGACGACGACTATCAGCCGGCGATGTCGAATCAGGACGTGCTGGCCGCCATCGCCGACCCGGCCTACCAGACCGAATTAGGCTCCTACAACATCGAATTCAATGTGCCACCCCGGCCGTTGGCCGGACATACCGGCGTCGACTTGGAAGCAGAAGTGCGAGCCAGTTTGAACGCGGCCGAGACCAAGGCCAGCGCCGGGGGCGCACACATCGTCATGATCGGCATCCTGCCCACACTGATGCCCGAGCATCTCACCGGTAAATGGATGAGTCAGTCCAGCCGCTATGCCGCCCTCAACGACGCGATCTTCAACGCCCGCGGCGAAGACATCCAGATGGACATCAGCGGGCCGGAGCCCCTCAGCCTGAACTCGCCGTCCATCGCGCCCGAATCGGCTTGCACCAGTACGCAATTGCATCTGCAGGTGTCGCCGGCCGATTTCGCCGCCAACTGGAATGCGGCGCAGGTGCTGGCCGGGCCGCAGCTGGCGCTCGGGGCGAACTCCCCGTTTTTCTTCGGTCATCAGCTGTGGTCCGAAACCCGTATCGAACTGTTCGCGCAGTCCACCGACACCCGGCCCGATGAGCTCAAGACCCAAGGTGTGCGACCGCGGGTGTGGTTCGGTGAACGCTGGATCACATCGATCTTCGACCTGTTCGAGGAGAACGTCCGCTACTTCCCGTCATTGCTGCCGGAGGTGTCCGACGAGGATCCGGTCGCCGAACTCGCCGCCGGACGCACCCCCCACCTGCCGGAGTTACGCCTGCACAACGGCACCGTCTACCGGTGGAATCGGCCGGTGTACGACGTCGTGGACGGGCGGCCGCATCT
>NZ_DATFZD010000014.1:0-12252 GCF_035314665.1 Mycobacterium sp.
GGCGACTACCGCCTAAAGACAGACCCCATCGGACGTCGTATCCCCGTCTTCAGGCTCAGACCCGCTAGCGGTTGTACTCACCAAGGGCCAGGCACGCCAAAGTCCTGGCCACAGCGGACGCGACAAAATCGCAGAGGTTGGTGGAGGGCGACCATGAAACGACTCCGTGTCGTTTTGTGCGAGTTAAAGTCAGTTTTATGCCGGAGTTCGCTGAGAGGGGAAAGCGATGAGCCCTGAGGAGATCGTTCGGGCCGAGATGGCCGCGTGGGGTCGTAACGATGTCGACGAGGTCATGAGCTACATCGCTGAGAACCTCACGTTACATGTCGGTCCCTACGCGCCGGTTTCAGGTCACGACGCGATCCGCAAGACCATGGAGGGATACTTCAGCGGCGGAACCTGCGTTGACCTTGAGATCCTTTATCTTGCAGCCGTGGGCGATGTCGTGCTGATGGAGCGCATCGATCACTGGATAGTCAATGGGAAGACGATGGACATACCGCACATGGGGGGCTTACGAGGTGAAAGGACCAAAAAATCACCGCCTGGCACGAGTACTTCACCCCACCCGGTGACTCCTAAGCGCGAACCCCCAGGGCAGAGGTTGGGCAGAACGCCGCTAGAGCCCACGTGACCGCAAAAGTGACTTATTAGCAGCATTCAACGGGACACGCGGCCGTGAACCCATCACGCCACCCCGCCGGCAGCACTGCGGCCCGCCAGCGACATGTCAAAGGTCGCGCTACACCGTTCTAGATGGGCTGATATCGACCGACTGAACTGACCACGCGGTCGAACGGGCCCACCTACCATCCCCTACATGGAGGGCGACCGCCAATCCGAGCAGACCTGACGAGAAGATTCCCGTGAGGTGAGCTCGTAGGGTGAGAGGCTCGGTCAGGACGCCTGGTCGAGGGTGACGTGGTAGCCCATGGCTTCGAGTTGGCGGACGGCGTTGTTTCGAGCTTTCTGCGGGTTGAGGCGGGTGAAGTAGTCGCCGCCGGGATCGTGGTACGGGGTGTTGGTCGTGGCGATGTTCCAGATCGCGACGAGCAGTGCGCGTTGAACGGCAACGTTGGCTCTGAGGGGGCCACGGCGGGTAGCTATCCGGCGATATTTGGCGGCCAGGTAGGTGTCGCGGGTGTGGGAGATCGACATCGCCGCGGTGCCGAGGGCGCCTTGTAGGTAGGGGTTGCCCGGTCGGGTGCGGCGCGATTTGACCTTGCCGGCCGATTCGTTGTTGCCCGGGGTGGTGCCCGCCCAGGACGCGAGGTGTTGTGCGGTGGGGAATCTGGTCATGTCGGCTCCGGTTTCAGCGACGACGACGTCGGCGGTGTACCCACCGATGCCGGGGATGGTGCAGATCAAGTCTCGGAAACCGCGAAAGGGTTCCATCACCACCTCGATTCGATCGGTGAGCTGCTCGATGGCCGCGGTGTGCTGGTCGATCAAGTCCAGGTGCATGCGGGTCAGAAACGCGTGATGGGAAGTGAACCGGCCGTAGAGGGCTTCGGTCAGTTGCGGGATTTTCACCCGCATCCGCTTCTTGGCGAGCTCAGCCATGGCCGCGGGATCGGTTTCTCCGGCAAGTAAGGCTTCCAGCATCGCCCGCGAGGAAGCGCCGTTGAGATCAGCGGCAACCGAGGACAGTTTGATCCCGGCTTCTCTGAACTTAGAAATTTTCATGGAGTTGGGTATTTGGCGGCGGCGTGTGTGGCCGGTGGTCTGGTCACTGATGCCCTTTTGGTGCTGGGCATGCCGAGCTGGACGGCAGCGGGTCGGGAGGTGAGTTCGTCGAGTTGGGCGAGCTTGCCGCGCGCCGCGGCGAGGCTGATTTTCAGGCCCTCGACTTCACCGAGCCATCCCTCGCGGCGGGCTTCGTCGATGCGGCTGACGAGGTTGTCGCTGACTTCGGCGATACGGCTGCGTTGGGCCGGGTCGGGGCGTAGAAGGGGGCAGCGGATGCAGGAATGTTCATGGATGCAGGGCGTCGCGTAGGACCTTCCGCAGGTGCCCAGGGAGACTTTTCGGCGTTCGAAATGGCCGAGGAACTCCTCCCATTCCTCTTCTGTCGGGGTGCGGTATTCCTCGCTGGGCCGCAGCGCCCGTCGGCGGGCGATGAACGCCCGGTGGCCATTGATGACTTCTTCGGGGTAGACGGCCTCTGGCGACGTCAGATATTGCAACTGTCGGAATGCCTCTCCTCAGCGGTATGTTCTGCGGCTGATTTCAGCGGCGTAGTCGGTCCAGTCGCCTGCGGAGGCGCGTTGCCAGGCCACGGCGACGGTGATGTGGATACCGAGCATGCGGGCCAAGACGGCGGCGGGCAGGTCGGTGGCGAGCTGGAACAGCGCGGTGGAGCGGTCTCTGGCGGGTTGGAGTCCGAGTTGGCGGAGTCGCTCAGTGAGTGCGTACGGGCTGATCGGGCGCCCGGGTTGCCCGCCGGGGAACAGCCATGGCGAGGTACCGGGGTCGCCGACGGCGGCTTTTCCGCGACGGTTCGCCACGACCGTGAGGGCAAGTGAGGCAACGGGTTCGGGCAGCACGACGGGCTCGTCGCCGAGACGGATAAGGACCTGCCCGCCGCTGGTGCGGGTGTGGTCGATCGTCAGCCGGCTGATCGCGGCCGGCCATTGGGCGTAGAGCAGCACGAGCAGGCCGGCGAGGCGGTCTTCGGGTTTGATCGTTCCGTCGTGGAGCAGCCGCCGAGCCTGGTCCCATCGGGCCTCGGTGTCGATGACGCCGCAGGGACCGTCCCATCTGACGGCTGGCGCGTCGAGGGTGGTGAGTTTCTGCTTCTTGGCCCATCGCAGGAAGTGCCGGGTTTCCCGCCGCAGTGTGGCGTTGTCGCTGGCGGTCCATTCCTCGAGGTTGCCTTGGCGTGCGTCCGCGAGCGAGAGGCCTTGTGTGGCCAGCCAATCGAGGAATCCGATCGCGGCTCGTACGTGCTGCCGGACGAGGACGTACTGGTTGTGGGTGGTGTCGGCGCCTCGTGTACGTTGTCGCAGGCGCCGCAGCATGTGCCAAAGGGCGTACCGGCGCAGCAGGTGTTGTTCGTCGGGGTCTGCTCGCTCGGCGATGGCGGCACCGACCCATTGTTCGAGTCGCATCATGTGTTCGTCGCGGGTAGGCAGGATTCCCGCGGCGATGAGGATGCTGCGCAGGTGCTCGACGGTCTTCCCGGTGGGCAGCTCGTCGAGTGTTTGGTGTGTGAGGGTGCGTCCGGCGAGCTCACGCAGCATCTGGGGCGCGGAGCTTTTGTCCAGCCAAGCGCTCAGCGTGCCTGGCCGCTCGGTCGCGGCCAGCGCCCGGTAGAGGACTTCCCGGTCGACCGGGATGGTGGCGGTGTCGTCGGCGAGCAGTTCGTGCAGGCGTCTCGTGACGGAGCAGCGAGCGCACCGGCCGTGGTGGAACCGTCCGGGTTGGCCGCAGCTGGGGCAACTGCGCCAGGCGTTGTCGGGCCGGGTGCACAACGAGCACAACGGCTCGTCGACTGTTCCGCCGCGCAGCGGAGCGACCTCGCCGCAACCAGCGCAGCGGATCCACCGCTGCTTGCACGCGAAGCACCAGGGTTTGGCGGTGGCCTTGGAGACCACGCACGCTGCGGTCCGCCCGCAGACCGCGCACGTCAGCACGGAGCGAGGTACGCACTTGCCACAGAGCGGTCCGCCGGGTGTTCGAACCTGGACCGGTCGACGTCGACCACACTGGACGCATGTTTCGCGGTTGGCGGGATCGGTGATCAAGCAGTGGGCGCACAGCGGTCGCCCTAGCTCGTCGCGGGTCGCGGCCTCGCGGACCGCCCCGCACCGGCCACAGGGTTGGGCGCGGGACTTGGCGGTGCAGTTGCGGCACAGCCACTTCCCGTCGATTCGCCTGTGCAGGTGAATGATTCGACCGCAGCGGGGGCAGGGCGGGCGGACTATCGCGCTCGCTCCGACGTCGCACAGGGTGTCGATAAGGCGCAGGACCGACCGGGTCGGTGCTTCGGCGCCGGCGCCGGTGAGCAGCTCGGGCCGGTCCTGCAACGCCCAGGCAAGCTGATGACGGTGCCCGGACCGGGGGGCCGCCAACCTCACCGCTGCGGCGGCGACGTCGGTCGACAGCGCCGCGTCGGCGGCGACTATCACGTCCACCGCGAGCTCGAGCGGGTCACGCCCGCCGTCGGGCGGACACGCCACGCAGCGTGGGTTTCCGTCGCGGTCCCGCGTGTGGATCGGGCGGACGCGTCCGCACTGGCCGCACGGTTCGCGGACCGGACCGCAGACTCCGCAGTACCAGTCGTCGCCGCGGCGTTGCAGCGTGCGCAGGTGTTTGCCGCACTCGGCGCACACCGGTGCCGAAATGCGCGATGCACCAGCCTTGTTCAGCGCAACCAGCAGGTCCCCGACCGCGCGAGGGGCGGGCGAGCGGCCGTCATCGAGAACTCGTGGCCGGTCGAGCAGGGCCTGGGCGAGTCGGCGGCGTTTGACCCGACCGCCGGCGATCTCCTCGACGACGCACGTGATCGTCGACCGGTCCAGGCCAGGCTTACACTCGGCGATCAGGTCGACGACGACCCCGATCGGGTCGGCGAGCACCTCGGGTGCGAACTCGACGAACAACGGTCAGCTCTCAATCCCGGTGATGCGGGCCCGTCTCGGTCGCAGCGAGCCGACACCAGCGTCGGCACCGTCGGCGGTGCGCTTCTTTCGAGACGGTGTTGCCGCGGCGATCGGTTCGATCAGCTCGTCCATGCTGCAGTCGAGGATGTCCAGCACCGCCATCAGGATCTTCAGGCTCAGCCGCTCCGGGCGGTCCACCACCAGCCGGTAGACCTGGCTCGACGACAGGTGGATCCCGCGCTGCGCCAACGGCTCGATCAGGTCGGTGGTGGCGAACATGCCGCGCGCGGCCATCACCTGCCGCAGGTGCCAGCGGTAGTCGAGTTTGCGCGCCATTCAGAACTCCTTCCGGCGCGAAGATGCATGGTCGTCGAACGCTGGGCCGAGGGCCTTTCGCAGCGCGGTGTTCATGAAGTCGCCGGACACGTGGGTGTAGATAGCCGTGGACGTATCGCAGCGGTGCCCAACGGCCTCCTGAATGAACCGCCGATCAACGCCGTCCTCGGTCAGGTGTGTCACCCAGGAATGCCGAAGGCTATGGGGAGTAAGGATTTTCGGCAGCCCGAGCGCATCGCGATAGGCGACGAACCGGGCGTTGATCTCCGCCGGGGCCACCCGACCGCCGCGTTCGGTCAACCACATGGCCGGATGCTCCTCACTGCCGAAGCGGGGCCGGATGTTGTCGACATAGTCGGCGACGGCCTCTACCGCCCAGCCCATGACCGAGGGCACGTTGCGGCGTCGCGGCGGCTGGCCGCGCACCGCCTTGCCGTAGCGGACATGCAGCATCCCGAACCGGCCGAACTCCGGGGCCGCGGGGTTGCGGCCCCAGTCAAGAACATCCAACTTCGCCGTCTCGGTGCGCCTTAGGCCCCACGCGTAGACCACCTTAAATAACGTCGCGTCCCGGTAGGCGGCCAGCGCGCCCTTACGTTTCGCGCGCACCGCACGGTCGACCTGTTCGTCGGCGTAGTCGAGGAACCGCTGCAACTCCGTGCGGCTGAACGGGCGGGCCTCCGGATTGCCCTCGTAGTCATTGAGATGAGCGATCGTGTTCCATTCATGGCAGATCGGAACCGGATGCACCCCTGGCCCGAATTGCTCCTGACACATCGCAGCCCAGCCATAGCGGGTGTCGCACAGATACTCGCTGAACAGCCGCAGATCGGTCTGGTAGCCGCGGATCGTCGACGGCGCCAGATGGGACTCCGCCATCAACGATTGCGTCCACTCGTCCACGTGCCCCGGCAACCACCGCCACGGGTACTCGTTGGTGAACTCGACGAACCGGCGCACCAGCCGCTCCCGTGGCGCGATGGTGTCCTCGCGCAGTCCGCGCGCCGTCTGTTGGGCACGCCAGCCACGCAGCATCGCCTCCAACGCAGCGTCTTCCGGGCGCAGCTGCACCACACCAGAAACCAGCTCGAGATGCGCCGCACCCGCCAGATCCGCCCGTCCCACACCGCCTCCAACCCCGAATCGGCGCGACCTTCCAGAGCAAGGATCATGCATCCAACGGGCGGACGATTCAAGCAACCCAGGTCAGGCGGCGTGTCGAGCTGCTGGCATGGGACCATTGCCATAGCTCACTCGCCAGGCGACCTGCCGAAACGCGCCCATCTGATGCAATTCCCGAGGGTTTTTGTAACCCATCGTGACGTTGATGTCGCGGTGGCCGGCGACGAGTTGGGCGATGTGGGGCGGCATGCCGTGCATGATCGCGTCGGTGATCAGGATTCGGCGGAAATCGTGAGGGGAGAACCGCAGCGGTTTGCCGCTGCCGTCGGTGATCCCGCTGCCGGTCAGGGCGTTGCTGATCAGCTCACGGACGGCGGGTCCGGCGATGGGGCGGTGCTCGCCGCCGAATTGGCGTTGGAACAGGAGCGGCATCGGCGGGTTCCAGACCCGTTCGTGGTAGTCGTAGGCCGCGACCAGCGGGACGGCGCCGTGTTCGTCGCGTACCCGGCAGATGATGGTGCTGAGCACGTCGGCCAGTTCGGGGCTGATCACCAGGAGCCGTTCGGTGTCGGTTTTGGACGGCGCGATCTGCAAAAGGGGGATGAGTTCGCCGGTGGCTGGCAGCCTGTAGTGGATGAGACTGTGGTGGGAAAGTTCGCCGAGTTCCTCTATTCGAATGCCGGTATGGCGCAGTACGTTCACCGCGGCCAATGTCCAGAACGCCTGGTGTTCCTCCAGGCTCAGGTCGCGTCTTTTGCCGGTGCCGGGGTCCTCGGCCCAGGTCTTGCCAACCGTGGCGTGTGTGGTGCGTGACCGGCGCAGGGTCTGCCCGCCGATGGTGAACGTGTCTCCTGGGGCAACGGCCTGCGCGGCCTGCATCCGGTCGGTGGCGGAGGTGAGGGCGGTGTTCAGGGTGGTGATGAGGACGGGCAGTATCGGCAGCCGTTCCCGGGTCCGCTGATCCATGCGTGATTTGCGGTGCGACCGTTTCTTGCGCTGCAGCGACGGTTCCGCCTCGCGAATCGGGCAGGGCGCGACCCAGGGGCCCCACCGGGACGGGTCCTCGGTCGCCCATTGGGTGATGTCGAGGTAAAAGGAGCGGACGGCGAGCAGGTGGTCCAGGGCGTTGATCCGCGGCGTGGGCACCTCGCTGATCCGCCCGTCGCGATCGGCGGACCGGGTGATCTTGGTGGTGATGCGCTCCTTCCACCCGGTCGCGACGTCGGCCGGCAAGCGGAGCGAGTCGATGCCAGGATGGTTGATTTCCAGGTCGCGCCAGAACAGCCGGCCGAGGCTGTAGGACAGCTTGTGCAGGGTCGCGTAGTCCACGCCGGGGCGGCGTTCGCGGAGGTAGTCCACGAGTAGGTCACGCAGCGGCCGGCACGCGATGCCGTAGCGGTCGATCAGCTGCTCGCAGCTCAGCTGGCCCTGCGTGCGCAGGCCGCGCACCGTCGGGGCGTCGGCAGAGAACACACCCGCGGTGTGCAGCAGCTGGTAGAAGTAGGGGCTGCGCACCCCGCGGCCGGCCTGGTGTTCCTCCAGCGTGTGTAGCAGTTGCACGCAATCGCCGACGGTGATGTCGTCGACCCGGCCACCTTTGGCGGCCAGGATGGCAGCGACCCGGCGTAACGCCAGCTGCGTGGTGTGCGTACTGGAGCCGTCCACTCGACAGACTTCGGCTAGGCGGGCGAATCCCTGCGGATCGCGGCCGCGGGTCAAGTCGGCGACCAGCCCAGCCGGGGTCGCCGGCGTCAGTAGCCAGCTCAGGCTCGGCCGGAGCACGTCCGCGCAGACAAGCACCGATATGGCGCGGGCAATGTTCAGCCCGATGTGCTCGGAATCCCCTGCCCCGTAAGTGATCCCCACTTGTTCGTGCATCGGTAGTCGCCGCCAAGCCTGGTTGCCGTGCGCGTCGGCAGCGCTGGCCAGCCACCGGTCCTGCCAGGTGTCGCCGGGTTGGCGCTCCAACCAGTCCAGGACCCGGATCAGACCGCGACGGCGGTTACGCAGCCCGGTGGCGGAACCGCTGAGAAACGGGTCGGCCATCAACCAGGTCATCACCTGTGCTCTCGGGGTCCCGGTCGCCGGCCAGTTAGCGGTGAGCGCACGGGGTGGGAACTGACGCAGCAACATCACCGACGGCGAAGGCCCGGGCCTGGCCCGTCCAGCCGGTCGGGCCCCCTGATACAGACCGCCACCAGCTTCAGCGGGCGCCTCGCCGCCGACCTGATCGGTGGTGCTCACGCGGGTCCCTGCCCAAACAGCACATCCAGGGACTGCTGGCGGTAACGCAACCGGTCGGCATCGGCGGGCGGTGACGCCCGCGGTTGCGCGCGGCGGGCGTGATGGGCCACCACCGCAGCGATCATGTCCTCGACCGGCGCCGTCAGATACACCTGCGTGGTCGACAAATGGGCGTGCCCGAGAACCCACTGCACATCCGTCAGCGTCATCTGCGGATCCCGCGCCATCCGGTAGGCCGCGGAATGCCGGAGATCATGCAGCGACCAGTTCGACCCCAGCAACGCGTTCGCGCGCCCGAACATCGCCCGCGCGGCGTGATAGGTCAACGCCCGCAACGGCTTCCGCAGCGTCCACCACAACGGCTGATCCGCCCCGGTCGGCGCCACGCCCTGCAGTTGCGCCTGATACAGCCGCAGCCACACAAACGCATCCGGTGACGCCGGCAGCTGCTGCAGACACCGGCTGCCCTTACGGATGACCGTGATCAGCTGCTGACCTGGGTCGGCATCGGCGCGGGTCGCCCCCAGCAGCTCCGCCGCCCGCGCCCCGGTCGACACCCAGAACGCGACCAGCGCCCGGTCCCGATGCGAACCCAGCGCCGCGAACAGCTCATCGAACTTCTCATCCGGAATCGCCCGCGGAATCCGCACCGCCACCCTCGGCCGGTACCGGCCCGACCGCTGCGCCCCGACCGGATCCATCAGGTTGCCGTGTGCGTTCGCCCGGCCGGCTCGTCGTCCGCGGACCAGCGGGAACGGATTCACGATCGGGCCGCTGCCCGCCTCCAGATGAAAGGCATAGAAGCTGCGCAACACCGTCTCACAGTGAGCCACCGTCGACGAGGCGTACTTCAGCCCAGGCGTTCGCTTGCCCGTCACCGCATTCGGAACACCGGCCCGTCGGACACCCTCCGGCGGCACCGACCGTGCAGTCCTTTTGATGCCGCTCGTCGGATCCTGACCGGCCTGCCGCCAATGTTGGCGAATGGCCTTGTCACTGGCCTGGATCCAGCAACAGAAATCCCGCGCCTCCACTTGAGTCGCTCGATCCCAACCGACCTCGGTCGCCCACAAGAACCGGAACCAGCGCAACAAATCCATTCCGTAGGAGCGCTGCGTGGCCGGCGAACGACCAGCCGCCTGCAGATCACGCAGATAACCCGCGACCGATCCGACCACCCCACCCGCAGCGTCCACCAGCCGATACGGCTCGAACAGATCCCCTGTGTTCTCAAGCGACCCGCGACAGGGCACCACCAACAACGACAGATCCCGCGGCATATCCATTGCTTCGACCATGGCACGGGACGCTAACCACACGCTGCGGAATCTCGCCGCAAGACACGGACACCCCTCCCGGTAGTTCAGTCAACAGGGCGTCTTCGAGGAGCTTCTCCAATCGCTGGATCTCGCGGGTGCGTTCGCGAGTCACGGCGGTGCGGGTGCGGGTCAGGTCGCGCAGCTGCCGGATCGGTTCCGGTGGAACGAACGATCCACGGACCAGACCGTGGGCGCCGAGCTGAGCAAGCCAGGTGGCGTCGGCGACGTCGGTTTTGCGGCCAGGCAGGTTCTTGACGTGTCGGGCATTGACCAGCATCACCTCCACCCCAGGCAGATCCTCCAATAGGTAGTAGAACGGCTTCCAGTAGTCGCCGGTGGCTTCCATGACGACGCACGTAACCTGCTGCGCGGCAAGATGATCCCGCATCGACATGATCTGGCGGGTGGTCGCTCCGAACGTGGTCACTGTTTCACTGGTCCTGCGACGGCCTGCGCCGTTGATGCGGACACAGACTTTGGCGTCCTTCTTTGAAATGTCCAGGCCCGCGCAGCGCGGATGAATGACGTCCACGGCGCCGCTCCCTTCTCTCGTAGCCCACTGTGAAGGTGTCCGTCGTGGGGAGAGCAGGAGAGTCGGAAGTCTGACGCACGGGCTCAAGGCACCAATCCACGGTTCCCGTGGAAGCCCTCCGCCGCCATGCTGACTTACAGGCTCAAAGCACCAAGGTCTTTCCGGGGACAACCACGACGAACAGAAATAATGATCCCGCCGCTGCTGAGGTGAGCACAACAGGTGACCACCGCCGAATCTTCGCGCACCACGGTGCGCCCACCGGGCGCCGGTTTGCTGAGTTGGGCCAAACTAGTGCACACCGGCGCTGCCGATCTTGGCCAGCGCGTCGCGGAGGTCGTCGGGTAGTGGGTCGGCGGCAGTGAGGGTCTGGCGGCCGGCTTTGATCGTTACGGTGCGGTAGCGGCGGGTGGTGCGCACGAATTTCTTGATGCTCCAGTCGGTTTGGTTCTCGATGTAGTGGCTTACGGCCATCGCGGCGAACACGATGGTCAGGTGGGCTTCGATGGATTCGCGGGTGTGGTGGTAGATGGGCCGGGCCTGTAGATCGTGCTTGGACATTCGGAAGGCCTTCTCGATGCGCCACAACTGGTGGTAGGCGTCGATCACGAACGCCGAGGACTGGGTGGTGGTGTAGCCCTTCCACCCGGCCAACGCCCGGGTCTTGGCCTCCAAGGGTCCGGTTCACGCTCTTGGTCGCCCCCGAGAGTTGGATGTAGCGGTTGCGCTTGACCGGAGCATGCCCGTCAACGGCACGCTGGGCTTGGCGACTTGTTCATCGATACCTCCTCGGTTCATGACAACGATGCGATGGCCAGGCCAGCGATTGCGTCTTCCCGCGGTAAGCCGTGGGATCGATCACGTGCGAACGCCCGCGCGTGGGTGCGCGTTCCCGCCACATATTTTGAATCGATCGGCGCCAAACCGCTGTGCTGCTCTTCACCTAAGAAGTGCCTTCCGCCAGCATCGTGGAACCGTAGAGAAGTGCCACTATGCCTTGCCGGACAGGCACTTTCGCGTAACTACACCCATTCACGCATCGCACTTCACGAAAAATCCAGGTCCTAAATGGCGGATCTGCGGATGACTTGCTTCAGTTTGCCTTTCACCATGTCCGAGGCGTGCCTCACCGCCATTATTTGCTTCTTGACCGACTCCTCTGGACGAGCCTTGAAAATGGTGGAGTGCGATTTGCCAGTCCAGTGTGCAGGAGCTTCCGTGGTGTAGTAGTAGCCCGCGAAGGAGCGGCGGACAACATCTTTCGGGCACGTCACCTTGGTGACTCCGTGATAGCTGATCTCACTTGTCTCAAAGATTACGCAACGGTTAAAGATCGGATCGAACAAACCAATACGCTCTGAAACGTCTTGATTCCACAGCTCGAGCTGGCCGCCCCATTCTGGTGCCCATCCCTCGTTGAAGTAGATGAGTATGTTTAGCCGGCGGTGTAGTTTCCTGGCCGCGATGTAATTGAAGTCGACGTGAACATCGAGATGTCCGCAGGGGCCCGTCTGGTGGAGCCCACCTCCGACCAACTCGGGGTCAGCGAGCAGATTAGGGATCTCAAAAATCGACGAAACAGTCTCGAGGAACGGGGGTGAAGCCAGCGCTTCGTTGAGTTCTCGCAATGGTTGTGGGTACTGTGCACTGTTACTCAGCTCAAACTTTTTTCGCTCATTAATCGAAGGATACCCTTTGCCCATTTTGACGGCGTCTTCATAACTCGGCCATGAACGCAGTGCATCGTGGGCAAAATCGGTGTCGAGGAAATCGTCTATAAGGATATATTTGAATGGCTTAGCCGCGCGCGCTTGTTCCCGAAGAAGGTCACAATCAATCTCGCGTATCACGCCATTGGGCATGTTCATCTCCCTTACCTAAGTTGTTAGCAGGTGTTGGTTTCTGATCGGATTGACCGGTTTTTCCCGATTGGGTCTACCCCCGAGTGATGTCTAGCTCTTCCGGCGTTCGACGCCTGAAGAAAGGTGGGGGCGACCCGACCGAAGATCATCGTGGTTGGCAGCCGGATGCCGATGCCTGGGGCCCGACGCAGGGCCAATCTTCCCGCGGATTGTTCGCGAGCTGGGACGTCTAC
>NZ_DATFZD010000015.1:0-13578 GCF_035314665.1 Mycobacterium sp.
AACGCCAACAGACCCCACTCCGCCCACGGCGAACTCACCCCAACCGAGTTCGCCCTACAGTGGACCACGACCCACCAACCCCAAGCCGCATAGGGACTGGACCACCAAACGGGTCCCCCTCACGTCTGCCTACGAGCCGCAATAGCCGTTCATGTCCTCCGGTGCGTCGGCTCGGCCTGCAAGCAGTCTTATCGCGTGATTTTCGGAGCTCCCGAGGCCAGAGCTTGTCACGATGTTGTCACACGGCGGGTGCCACATTGACGGACACACAGCGACGCCTATGGACGGTCATCCCAGATCAGAGCCGGTTGCCGCGACAGCAGGCAACACGGTGAGACACCCCCACACGGACTGTAAATCAGCTCTGCGGCAGCCATGCGCCTGCTGCGCCCAGGCGTAGAACCCCGCGCCGGCCGCTGCCGCGTGTCACGCGGCGTGAATCAACTGCTTCTGTTCCCAAGCGATTACGTCACTTAAGCGGTAGCGGACATGTCGCCCGAACCGGGCGTAACGAGGCCCCGTTCCTTTCGTCGCCCACTGTGCCGGAGTCTTCTCGGGTACGCCAAGTCGGGTTGCGAGTTCTTTGCGGCTGAGCCACCGGTCGTCCTCATCCATTTCCATCTCCTTCGAAATCGCGCCAAACTCGCCCCGATTTGACGAGCTCTCGCTGAGTATAGATCGGGCTGACGACGAACCGACCGATCAAAGCTATTCTTGACGGCATGGCGAAGGACTGGGCTGGCGACCAGGCCGAACGAGTCGGGCGCGAACTCAAGCGACTGCGCGGCCGCCGGTCAGGGCAGTGGCTCTCGGACCGCACAGCTGAACTGGGCTACCGCGTGCCGCGCACGACCATCTCCGAACTTGAGAACGGCAAGCGCAAATACGTCAGTACCGCCGAGCTCGCAATCTTGGCGCGGGCCCTAGACACTGCACCCGTCGCTCTGCTATACCCACCGCCATATCAGGACGACATTGAACTACTACCCGGCCAATCGTCAACGAGTTGGTCGGCGGCCGAATGGTTTTCAGGTATGAGTGACGGTGCAGAGCGAGTCGCTTTGGCGGACGACGTCGAGGCGTACGACCGCAATCTTGCACGACTGCGCGCCGCGGCGCGGATCTCCGAACTGACGACGCGGAAACAGCGACTCATGGACGCAATAGTGGGAGCCGACGAAGCGGTGCAGGCTGCGATGTTGGACGCCATCAATGGTGTGCAGGACGACATCGACAGGCTGAGCAATGCCGCCGGGTAGGCCGCCGCTGCGCATCGGCGCGCACGACAAGATCATCCGCAAGTACCTCGGCGGCGGGGTTTGGTCGGCGCGGTGCCGCTACCGAGACAGCGACGGCGTAACCCGGATCGTTGAGCGCCGAGGGCCGGCCGACGAAAACGACCGGCGTGGCAAGCTTGCCGAGGATGCACTGATTGAGGCATTGCAGAGCCGCCGCGGGGCAGGCGGTGACGAGATCACGCTCGACACCCGGATCGCGGCGCTTGTCGATCAGCACATCGATCGGCTGGCCGAGGACGGCCGCGCCATCCGGACAATCGACACCTATCGGTACTGCGCGAAGCTGCTGGCGAAGATTATTGCGGGCGTTCGCGTGGGCGAGGCGACGCCGGCGAGGATCGACGCCGCGATCCGCTCGATGCGCCGGGCCCACGGCGACGTGATGGCCGTGCAATCGAAGACGCTTCTCAAAGGTGGCTTGCACCTGGCGGTGATGGCTAGTGTCATCGGATCGAACCCGGTGCGTGAAGTCTCGCCTATCACCTCGAAGAGGCGCCCGAAGGGGGCGCCGGCACTGACAGCCGACGATTTGCGCGGCCTGCTCGCGAAGCTGCGGGCGTCGGAGGCATGTCAACGCCACGATCTCGTTGACCCGGTCATTCTGTTATCGCGACCGGGCTGAGGATCTCGGAGCTGCTCGGTTTGCACTGGACCGACTTTGATGAGTCTGCAGCGACACTTACGATCACCGGCAAGGTGGTCAGGGCTTCGGGGCAGGGGCTGCTGAGGATCGACGGCACGAAGACTCCGGCCGGACATCGGGCGCTGCCGCTGCCGACGTTTGCGATGACAGTGCTATCGGCTCGGCGCAGCAAGGCGTACCTGGGCGAGCAGTCGATGATCTTCCCGTCGATGGCCGGCACCTGGCGCGACCCGGACAACTTCCGCGCCCGCTGGCGCGAAGTGCGGGAAACCCTCGGCGTGCCCGACGTGACCAGTCACTCATTCCGCAAGACGGTGGCCACTCTCATCGATGACGAGGGACTGTCGGCGCGGATCGGAGCCGACCACCTGGGCCACGCTCGCGTATCCGAAACGATGGACACCTACATGGCCCGTGGGCGGTCGCACACCGCGGTCGCCGAGCTCCTCGACCGGGCCATAAACGATGAATAAACGATGGATTCACGGAACGCACAACGAAAAATAGCCTCTGACGTGCCCCCGGCAGGATTCGAACCTGCGACACCGGCTTTAGGAGAGCCGTGCTCTATCCCCTGAGCTACGAGGGCCGACAGGTTGGCAGCATACCGGCAGGCACGAGGTGTCAGCGCAGCTCCGCGATTACTTTCGAGAAGCCTTCGGCGTGGTGTTCCTGCACCGTGAAATAGGTCAGCCCGTAGGTGTCGCGGTGGCGGCGCAGCGTGTCGGCGATATCGCGGGGGGAGCCGCTGAGCACGCCGGGCAACCGGAGCAGCTCGTCGTCGGGCAGCGTCGGCGCGTACCGGCGGGTCAACGACAGGTCGGGGACGCCGCTGCCGTCGTGGGGCACCGCGGTGATCGCCAGGTTGAGTTCCAGCTCGTCGAACCGTTCTCCCGCGGCGTGCCGAACGAACTCGATGCGCTCGGCCAGCGGGTCGGTGGCCGTGCTGTCGGGCCGGCCGCCCGCGACGCCGATGATGTCGGCCTGCTGCGCGGCCAGGGTCAGCAGCCGATCGCCTGAACCCGCGATCAGGATCGGCACATTGCTCACGTGCTCGCGCAGGTAACTGGTGACATGGTCGAGGTAGTCGACGCGCCGTCCCGCGCTGGGAAACGGCAGCTCCGCCTCCTCGAACTCCTCGCGGACATACCCGGCGCCGAGGCCGAGTTCGAACCGGCCGTCGGTCAGCATGTCCAGGGCGCCGACATCGCGGGCCAGCAGCGCCGCCTTGTAGAAGCCGGCGTTGAGCACGAACGTGCCGACCTTGACCGACGTGACGTCTGCCGCCGACACGAGGGCGGGGAACGGCGCCGGCGCCCCGAGGTGGTCGGGTACCTGCAACACGTCGAACCCGAGGTCCTCGGCCCGGCGGGCGGTGTCCTGCCAGGCCGCGCGTGTCTTCTTGGGCCATAGGCCCACGCCGAACCGGAAGTCTCTGGCCGTCACGCGTTCGATGGTAAGCCTATCTATTGACCAGCCTGCTCCCATACCGTCATGGCGGCGCCAGCAGGTCACCCCACCGTTCGCGGGCCACCGCCGCGGCATCGGGGTCGGAGGGCTCGGGGCCTTCGGCCAGCTCAACCAGCGCGCGGGCCACGCGCAGGGCGGGCACTACATGTTGTTGGGACGCAGCGACGATCTCGTCGAACGCCGACTCGGTGCGGCACCGCCGCAGACCCACCAGGATGCCCTCCGCGCGATCGAGCACCCGTGTGCCGGCGGAGGATGCCCCGGAACTGGGCGTTAGTGCGCCAATCACGGTTACTCCTCGCCACCGCGTTGGTTTCCTCGGCTCCGATGACCGAAACCCGTTTTGGCGGCCACGTCGGCGCAAACCCGTTGGCAGACAGGCGCGGACGCCCGACCGGACGCGCTCAGCTCAGCGGCAGTTCCGCAACCATCTGGCCGGTGGGCTTCGTCGACCCGCTACCGGGCTCGACCGTGAACGCCAGGGCATTCGAGTTGCCGAGGTCGGCCAGTACCGCGGTGGTCGACGGCGCGACGGCCTTTGCGTCCATCGTGCCGGCCGACCGGGGGCCTTGGTCGCCCAGCAACCACATCTGGTAGACGGTGCCCGCCGCCGGCGGCGCGACGTTGTTCATCACCAGCACGCCGGCGTTCTTCTGATGCGAGTAGACGACGGTCGCGGTGCCGCCGGTGGGGATCGCGCCGGAGATGGTGCGCACGTCCGGTGCGGCGAACACCTGCTCGGCGGTCGATGGTGGCTTCGCGGGCCGCAACGCCAGCCCGGCGCTCAGCGCGCCAAGGCCGATCACGACAGCGGCGGCCGACGCTAATAGCGTGGTGCGCCATGGGAAATGGCGCGCCGGCTTGTTTCCGACTGCTGCCAGCAGTCGATCGCGCAGCGCCGGCGGCGGTTCGACGGGTGTCGCCGCGGATACCGCGGCCATCGTCTCGCGGACCGCGCGCACCTCGTCTCGGAAGGCCTCGGCCACGGGCGCCGGCGCGGCGGCGACCAGGCGCTCGATTGAGGCGCGCTCGGCGTCGGGGATCGCGTGCAGCGCATAGGGCGTTGCCAGGTCCAGCAGCTCGAATTGGGACGGTCCGGTCATGTCACGCCCAGACAATTCCGTAGGCCGCGCAACGCATCGCGCATCCGCGATTTGATGGTCGCCAAGTTGGCCGACAACCGCTCGGACACCTGGACATAGGTCAGCCCTTCGTAGTACGCCATTTCGATGCATTGGCGCTGCGCGTCGGTCAGCGACCCGAGGCATTCGGCAACCTGCCGACGTTCCTCTCGAAGGATCGCGGAGTCTGCGACCACGTCGCTGGGCCGATCGGCGCTGGCGGCGCCGTAACGGGACTCGCGCTGGGCGGCGGACTGCTCGGCCCGCACCCGGTCGACCGCCCGACGGTGCGCCAACGTCAACAGCCATGCCAGCGCGGAGCCCGCCGCCGGGTTGTAGCTGCCCGCGTTGCGCCATACCTGCAGGTAAACCTCCTGCGTGGTCTCTTCGCTGTACCCCGGATCACGCAACACGCGAGTCACCAGCCCGTACACGCGCGAGCGGGTGTGGTCGTAGAACTGGGCGAACGCGTCGACGTCCTGGCGGGCGACTCGGCGCAGCAAAGCATCCAAGTCGCTGGTCATGCGCGCCGATCTGGTCATTGAGCGGTAGCTTATCGGCAGCCGCTCCGCCCGTCAGGGAGTTGTTCATCTCCGAAACCCCCACGGTGAAAAAAGTTTGCGGGCAACAGGTTTCACGATGCCACGCTTTCGTTTGGCAGCTCTGTCACGTCGACGTGCACAGCGGCGGGGGCAACCGCGGTGTCGCCGTTGCCGATCGGTTGCCAGGGCGCCCGTGGGACTCGGCGCAGCGATAGCGCGATCGCCTGCACTCGCATGTCGATCCGGGCCAGCAGGGGCGCCAGCGGTGCGGCCAGCTGCAGCCACAGCAATTGGGCGACACCCGCGCGCCGTCGCGTTCCCCGCATGGTGGCGACGAACGCCGGCTCGTCGCCGCGGTGCAGCGACACGGTCACGTCGAGGAAGTGATCCGGCCGTGGCGCGCGGACGACGTAGTGCCCGTCGACAGGGTGAAACGGCGACGCGTAGAGCTTTTTGGTCGCCAGTACGGGGCTGTCGGCCGACGGCAGCAGGTAGGCGTGCCGTTCGCCGTGCGTGTTGTGCACCTCGGCCACCACGTGCCGCAGCACACCACTGCGGTCGTGGCACCAGTAGAGGCTCAGCGGATTGAACGCGTAGCCGAGGACCCTGGCCTGCAGAAGCGCGGTGACGCGGCCGCCCGGCACCGCCGCGCCGTGCGCGGCCAGAAAACTGTCCAACCGCTGGCGCAGCGAGCGGTCGGCGGCACCGTCAGCACCGTCGAAGTGGTCGCGCGCATCGAAGCGCGCGAACGCGCGCAACCATCGCGGCAGCCGGGGCAGGCGGTCGATGTCGACGTACCAGCTGTAGCTCCGGTGCTCGAAGTAGTGGTGCGCAGGCGCGCGCCGCATGTGGGTGATCCGCGTGCGATACAGCGCCGGGGTGTCCGCCGAAGTATGAAAGCCATCCACATCCGGTATTCGGAACCCACGGCCCCCCGGATGGGCTCAGGCCCAGCAGCGTGCGGCCGCAGCGAGGGCGTTCACCAGCGCCGACGTCACCGGCGAGAGGCCGTCCTCACCGGGCATCTGGCTGCGTGGGCCGATCCCGCGCACACGTGGCGACAGCTCCAGCTGCGTGCCGCCGCGGCGCACCCGGTTTACCGGATTGTCGGGGTGCAGGCCCCGAAGTTCGGGTGGAATCGCGTCGAGGTCGGTGATCACGTGATACCCGGGCAGGACGATGTGGCGCGCCACGTAATCGGCCAGCTCGCGGTTTCGGCCCCCGGCCAACAGCTGGGCGCTGCGGCCGATGCGGCCGTAGCCGTGCAGCGACACCGCGACGTCGACGTAATCGAGAAACTCCGCGAGCCTCGGCGACTCGACACCGCGGAACCGCACCGACGGTAGGTGGTGCGGGTACCGGTCGGGATGGCGCAGCACGTACACCGATGCGCCGGCCGCGTCGGCGGCCCGCTCGGCGATCACGTCGGTCATCTCCTCCAGGCCGCCGCCGTGGATGGCCATAAAACCGAACCGGGACCTCAGCCGGCTTTCCTCCGTGACGCCGGGTTGGCTGAGCAGCTCTGAAAGCGTTTGTGGCCCAGCGGAGTCCGGGGTCGTCATCCGGTGCGGCCAGCGCGCCGGGTCCCAGCGACGCAGGAACTCCACCCACCGATGCGGCAGGCCGTGGTGAATGGCGGCGGCGATGATCCGTTCCAGATAACCCGGCCGGGGCGCGCCCGCTTCGACCCGGTGATCGATGTACACCCATGCGTCCGACGGCCCGTCGTCGGTGTGCACGCTCAACCGGTCGCGCCGATACCGCACCGGCGCACCCTCCGCGCTGTCCAGCGTGGCCAGGTCGTGGTCGGTGACCTGCCAGAGCACGCCGTGAACGTGCGTGCCGGCGAACGGCTCGATGGTGGCGACGCCGCGCTGGTTGATCAGCCAGTCGTGGTGGGCCAGCAGCGCGGGTCGGGGATTCGTGGCGCGGGGGCACCTCTGCGCCATCTGCGTGACGCAGAGGTTGGAGCCGTACGCGAAGTACGCGTGCCGCCGTGCCGGCATTCAGCCCGTCACCATCAGATGGATCAACATCACGGCGGGCCTAAACACTGTGCTCAACTGCGGTTTCCTGGTTATCGCGGAACGCTGTGCCGCCGAATATCTGTGACATGGCTAAGGTCACACCGTTGATGGGTCACGGCATTGATGTTAGTCCGGCGGCCTCATCACGGCCCGCCGACACAACGGACGCCAGTGCAGATCATCCCGGCCAGCACCGACCCCAACAGCGCCTACCGCCCTCGACAGGTCTTCAGCTGCTGCTCTAGGTGCCGCTGCTGGTTTCGATCGCGCCCACATCGGCGATCGCGGGTCCGATACCGCTGCCGACATGGCCGGCGGGTGCGCCGCCGCCATAACCAGCCGTGGTCACCCGGCGGCCTACTCGCCACCACTTGCCGCGCGGTCAGAACTAGACGCGTCTACCTGCCACTGGACGCCCGACGGCGCCCAGTAGCCACAACACCGCGCCGACCACCAGCAGGATGATGCCGATCGTCTCCAGAATCGAGATGCTGAACACGATCCCGAGGACCAGCAGGATGATGCCGAGGATGATCACTTCTTCTCCAATCGTCGGACCGACGGCCTGCCGGGTGGGCTGAGCCGAAGCACCGTGGGCTTCACACGCATGGTTTGTCTGCGTTCTGGCGCTGTCGACGGCCGATCACGGTGATGATGCGTGATGCGGCGATCAGCAGGGTCGCGACGACGGCGATCACCATCCACGCCACGACGACGGTGGTCATTGCGGCTCCATTCGTTTGCCTGTCATGTCCTTGTTCCGGGAGCCCGTCCCTGGGACGAAGATGCCCGTTTTTGACGGTTGCGAAACCTGCGGTCACCGGCCCTGGTGGCAAGCGATACGCGCTCTTGACGCCGATGGGATCGGTGCAAAGCTCTCAACCCCGGGGTGTTCGAATCCGATTAGGCGGGAAACGTTATGCAGCAGGCTTTTACCGGCGCCTCGGCGGTGATTGATGTCGGCGTCGTGACGCTTGGGGTACTTCGTCCACCACGACGGCGTCGAGTCTAAGAGCTCAGCTCGGGTCGGGTTGGCCGTGATCGAGAGCCTCGGGCGGGAGATGCCAGGGGTCCGTGATCCCGCGCCGGCGCATTGCGATACCGGTGAGAATCTCACGGGCACAGCGGTTGGCGACCAGCGGGGTGACGTACGTCGGGTCGACCAGCGGGTTCAGCTCGAGGAGTTCCACCCCGACCACGTTGGTCTCTGCACCGAGGCGGCGCAGCAGCGGAAACAGCTCGCGCGGTGTCAGGCCATTGGGCTCCGGGGTCCCGGTTCCGGGCGCATACGCAGGGTCGAGCACGTCGATATCGAGCGAGATGAACAGCTGGTCTGTGCCGTCGGCCGCCTCGGCGATCGCGCGTTCCATCACCTGCTCCCAGCCGTACCGCTCAACCTCGGCCATGAAGTGGTAGCGGAATCCCTTGTCACGCATCCAGGCCAGGTCCTCGTCGTCGGGGAGGTATCCGCGCAAGCCCACCTGCACGAAGTTGTGGCCATGAACGTAACCTTGCTCGATCAGCTTGCGCACCGGCGTCCCGTGCGACAGATGGTGGCCGATGGACCATCTTGCCGCGTCGTAGTGGGCGTCGAAATGGACGACGCCGATCTTCCCCCTGCCGTAAATGTCTGCTAGCGCGGCGACGTCCGGGTACATGAGGGCGTGATCGCCGCCCACGATAAATGGCAACGCGCCGGTCTCAGCGATCTCGCGGACGATGCCGCGGATCGGCTCGATCGACCGGTGGGTGGATTCGAAGTCGACCGGGGCGTCGCCATAGTCACAGATCACCAGCTCCGCCAGAGCGTCGACCCGGACGTGAGCGTGGGGGAGCCCGGCAGACACGTTGGGCAAGTAGATGTCATTGGCCCGCAGGGCGCGCGGCCCAAACGCGGCGCCGCGCATACCCGCGGAGAAGTCCAATCCGGCGCCGACCATAGCGACGTCGACGTTCGCCGCCCGCAGGTCGGCCGGCGTCAGCGCCACCGGGCGTTGGAGAAAGGTCGCGATGCCGCTGGATGCGAGTCCAAACGGGTACCGGTTTAGGTGGATCAAGCCCGGAGGTCGGGAACCCGCAGATTGGGTATGGGTGTCCGCCAGGCGTCGGCAGTCGGATCGTCGGGATTGAGCTCAGGGAAGTCAGTCTCCGGTTCAGCCACAACTTCTCCCTACGGAAGCGTCAGAACGGACCCTGCCCAACCGTAACCTTCGCAGGTACCGCAGCCTGCCCGACGAGGGCCGCTACGGAACGGCGAGCCGTCGCGGGCGCACTCGGTCTTGCACAGCCCGATCGTCGTTTCGGCTAACCCGTTGTCCTGGGCATCCCTAACCGTCCCGACCGACGGGACCAGCCCGGGCAGCATCAGCGTCTCTGCGAAACATATTGCGGTGTAATGCGATCCGGCATCGCGGAGCGCGACACCGGCTCTCCGTGAGTGGCCCTGTCTCAGAAGCCGATCCCGCCGATGCCGATCGTGATACCCGTGCCGCCCCACCACGGCCAGCCCCACGGGAAGTTGTCGGCGGTCGCGGGGTTCGGTGAGGTGTTGATCTGGGCGTTGCCGGGACGCTCGCACTGCGTGGTGCTCGGTCCGGTGTTGATGCATTGGGGTAGCGCCGAGGCGGTGGGGGCCGCATGCACGGCGGCCGTCAGGCCCAGTGCGAAGAGCACTGGGATGTGGAACTTTGAAGCGGGCATGTCGGTCGATTCTGCAGATTTGGAAAGGGGACAGTGCCGGTGCCGGCTAGCTGGTTGCGGCGATCTGCATACATGCGTCCCTCCGTCAGATGACGCTGAGACAAGCCTACGCGGGCTTGGACGGGCAGTACCGGATTCCGCGCCCGGCTAGGGTCCGACCCACCACGGCACGGCCCACCCACCGACGCCGAAGACCGGTGGCACCGGGGTCCACGGCGTCTCGGTGAACGGGCCGGTGCTGACGAACACGTTCGGCCCGGTGTTGATCTGGGTGTGGACGCCACGTTCGCACTGGGTGGTTGTCGGCGTGATCTTGGTGCATTGCGGCGCGGCGTGCGCCGTGGCCGCCCCGGCGATCGCCAGCCCCGCCCCGGCCGCCAGGAGCGTTGCGAGCCTGCGCTTCGGACGCGTCACCCGCTGCCTTCGTCGTACGGCACCGGGTAGGGTCCCGCGTAGGTCCCGCCGAAGACCTCGTCCCAGTACGGAAGCGTGAACGTGTCCGTCGGCGGTGACGAATTGATCTGGACGTTGCCCGGTGTCGAGCATTCAGTGGAACCACCGAGATTGGTGCATGTGGGATTCGTGTCGTCGGCCATCGCGGCCGGGGCGCACGTGATTGCTGCCGCCACGCATGCCAGCGCCGGGTATCGGAGTCGAATGCGCATTGCAACGTCCTTTCCGCGCCTCTTCACGCAGAGTACAACCCTTTGCCGGTGACCAGTGGCAAGTCCAGCGTGGAACGGATGCCGGGCGCCGCGGCCACCACGGCGGGAACGGCGTTGACGATCCGCATTGCGGTGGCCACCAGCCCCGCGTGGTTGTGATCGCCTTTGCGGCTGCTCAGGCACAGATCCATCGCGTACGACGGCTCGCCGGTGATCTCGATGCGGTACGAGCCGCCGGGTTGGGCTGGCTGGGGCCACTCGGGACACAGGTCTTCGCGCAGCCTGGTCACGTGCTCGAGGACGACGGCGGGCCTCTCGTCGACGAGTCCGCGTACCTCGAACCGCATTGCGGCGGCAGTGCCTTTCGCGATGAAACCCGACGCGATCTCGAAATCCTCCGGGGCGGGCTCGCGGAAATACACCTCGACCACCTCGTCCAGCGTGATGCCGAGCCCCGCCGCGAGCTGGCGCACCACCGATCCCCAGGCGAGGCTCAACACGGTCGGCTGCAGCAGCATCGGGATCTCGTCCATCGGCTTGCCGAACCCCATGATGTCGAGCATGACCGTGGCGTTGTCGTAGGTCGCATAGTCGACGATCTCCATGCAGCGCACCTGCTCGATGCGCTGGCAGGTGCCGGCCAGCGCCAGAGGCAGCAGGTCGTTGGCGAATCCGGGGTCGATGCCGTTGACGAAGAGGCTCGAATTGCCTTGCTGCGCCGCCTCTTGCAGCGGATCTATCAGCTCGTCGGGGATCACCTGGTAGGGATACTGCAAAAAGACCGGGCCGCTGCCGACGACGTTGATGCCCGCGGCGAGCAGCCTGCGGTAGTCCTCGAGTGCCTCCGGCAGCCGGTTGTCGGCCATCGCTGTGTAGACCGCGCAATCGGGTTGGGCGGCAATGACTTCATCGAGTTTGTTTGTCGCCTTCACCCCCGTCGGCCCGTCGAGGCCCGCCAACTCGGCGGCGTCCTTGCCTGCCTTCGCCTCCGAGGACACCCACACCGCGGTGAGCTCGAACTGCGGATTCGTGACGATCCCGGTCAGTGCGTGCCGGCCGACGTTGCCGGTGCCGATCTGTGCTACTCGTATTGGCATGGCGGCTCTCCTCACAGGTCGGGAAGTGGAAGTTCGAGGTTGGGCGCGATCAGGCCGCCGTCCACCTCCAGTGTCTTGCCCGTCACATAGGCGCTCGCCGGCGACGCGAGATACAGTGCGGCCGCTGCGATGTCGGCGGGTTCGCCGAGGCGGCGCATCGGCGTCGCCTTCTCCAGCTGGCCTCGCAACTCGTCGTTGCCCGCCACCACGTCGAGCGCGGAGGTGAGGATCGATCCCGGCGCGATCGCGTTGACGCGGATGCGTGGGCACAGGTCCAGGGCGGCCAGCCGGGTGTAGTGCGCAAGGGCGGCCTTGGCCGTGCCGTACGCGGCGAAGCCGCGGCCGGGCAGGCGGCCCATCGTCGAGGTCATGTTGATGATGCTGCCGCCACCTGAGTGCTCGAGCATCAACGGAACCGCCGCGGTCGTGAGCGCATGCGCGGTCAGCACGTTGAACACGAAGGCGTCCCGCAAATCCTTTGTGCTGGTGGTCAACAGCGTGTTGGGCATCGTGCCGCCGACGTTGTTGACCACGATGTCGACCCGGGAGAACACGTCCACCGCGGTCTGCGCCAGCGCCGCGGTCGCGTTCGTGTCGGACAGGTCGGCCACGACGACGTGTGCGCGCCGGCCGGCGTTGCGGACCTGTTCGGCGATGCCGTTGAGTTCGACTTCCGTGCGAGACGAAATAACGACGTCGGCGCCGGCCTCCGCGAAAGCCAGCGCGACCGCGGCGCCGAGTCCTCGACCGGCGCCCGTGACAACTGCTACTTGATCGTCCAGCCTGAATCTGTCGAGAATCACCCGCGCAGACTAGCGAGTGTCACCCGCGCTGTGTGCGCGTATCCGGATTCGGGCCTCAGTTGCCCGGCGGCGGGGTCGTCGGCGGTGGGGTGACCAACGGGTGGGGGTTGTCGGCGAGGACCGAGTCCACGACGTCCATCACCGTGGGGTCCGGGGACGACGGCTCATCGGCGCGCGCGATCGCGGGTGCCGGTGCTAGGCCCCACGACCAGCAGGGCGGCGAGGCCACACCCGATGCGACGAAGGTTGCCCATGGGCAGGAGCGTAGTCACAGCGGACGATCGCGTCAGCGCCATGCCCGGCCGCGGACTATTTCTTGGCGGCAGCGGCCCCTTTTCCGGGCGTTCTCGCCGCGGGTGCTTTCTTCGCAGCCGCCCTCTTCGCGGGCGCTTTCTTGGCCGGCGCTTTCTTGGCGGCGCCGTCACCCGACGCCGACGGCTCGCCGGCGCGGCGTCTCTTCACGCTGGCCTCCAGCTTGGCCAACAGGTCGGACACGTCCTCGGTGGCGTCGAGCTCCTTCGGTTGCTCCTCGGTGGTGAACGCTTCCCCGCCTTCGAGTTTCGCCTCGACGAGCTCGCGCAGCTGCTCCTGGTAGTCGTCGTGGAACTGGTCGGGGTTGAAGTCGTCGGCCATCGAGTCGACGACCTGCAGGGCCATTTTCAGCTCGGCGGCCTTGATTTCGACCTTCTGGTCCAGCACCGGGAAATCCGGGTCGCGGATCTCGTCGGGCCACAGCAGAGTCTGGACGACCATCACCTCGCGCTTGCTGAAGTCCTTGACCCGCAACGCGGCGAGGCGTGTCTTGCTGCGCAGCGCGAAGTGCACGATCGCCACCCGGTCGGTCTCCGCGAGTGTCCGGGCCAGCAACACGTATGACTTGGTGGACTTCGAATCCGGCTCCAGGTAGTAGCTGCGGTCGTACATCATCGGATCGATCTCGCTGGCAGGCACGAATTCCAGCACCTCGATTTCGCGGCTTCGCTCCTCGGGCAGCGTTGCCAGGTCCTCGTCGGTGATGATCACCGTCTGACCGTTGTCGGATTCGTAGGCCTTCGCGATGTCGCGATAGTCCACGACCTCGCCGCACACCTCGCAGACCCGCTTGTACCGGATCCGTCCGTTGTCCTTCGCGTGCACCTGGTGGAACTTCAGGTCATGGTCCTCGGTCGCGCTGTAGACCTTGACCGGCACGTTGACCAGGCCAAAAGAGAG
>NZ_DATFZD010000016.1:0-9677 GCF_035314665.1 Mycobacterium sp.
TTGCTGGTGTCCGCCTCGTATCGCGGGGTTGTCATGACCTACGCCCGGGCCGGCGGCTCATATATGGTGGCGCGGGACAATTTCGGGCCCCGGTGGGCGCAGGTCGCTGCCGCGGCGTTGCTGATCGACTACGTGGTCACCGCCGCGGTGCAACCGGCGGCCGGGACGGTGGCACTGTGCTCGGCGATACGCGCGTTGCACCCCTACCACTTGGAAATCACCATCGGGGTGCTGATCCTGATCTGTATCGCCAACCTGCGCGGACAGCGGCAGTCAGGCCGGACCTTTGCGATCACGACCTACTCCTTCGTCATCATGATCACGTTGACGATCGTCGTTGGCATCTTTCGTGAAATCTTTTGGGGACTACCGAAATACAACCCAGCGCACATCGTTGGAGCGGTGCCAATCCATCAGGGCGGCGGGCTGGTAATGGGCGCCACGGTGCTGGTGGTGCTGCGCGCGTTTGCCAACGGCGGTACGTCGCTGACCGGTGTCGAGGCGATCTCCAACACGGTCAACGTCTTTCGCGCGCCGCAGGGCTATAACGCGCGTCGCGTGCTGACGATTATGGCCGTCATTCTCGGGTTTTTGTTGGCCGGGGTGTCCTGGCTGGCCGTCGTCACCCACGCGACCCCGTACGTGGATGAATATCCATCGATGCTGTCCGAGATCGCCCGGGTGGTTTTTGGCCAGGGGCTGATCGGTAACGTCCTTTACTTTTTGGTCCAGGCGTCCAGCGCGGCGATCCTGTTCACGGGTGCCAACACCGGCTTCAACGGGTTCCCGGCGCTGGCGAGTTTTGTTGCCGAGGACCGTTTTCTGCCGCGGCCGCTGACCAAACGCGGTCATCGTTTGGTGTTCTCGAACGGCATCATCACGCTGACCGTGCTGGCGGTGGCGCTGCTGTTGGTGACCCGCGGCTCGGTGAACGCGTTGGTGCCGTTCTTCGCGATCGGCGTGTTCACCGCGTTCGCGATGGCCGGCTTCGGCATGGCTCGACACCATTACACCCACCGCGAGCACGGGTGGCATCGCAAGGTGCTGGTCAATCTGTCCGCCGGGATCATGTCGGCGATCGTCGTGGGGATCTTCGTAGTGGCCAAGTTCACCGAAGGGGCCTGGCTGGTCGTCGTCGTCTTCCCCATCCTGGTGTACGGCCTCATACGGCTCAACCAGCAGTACAGCGCCGAGGCTTCGGTGCTGGAGATGTCGCGCACCGAGCGTCCCGAGTTGGCCAAGTTCGCCCGACTGCGGGTGTTCGTTTTCGTGGACTCGGTCGATCTCGCCGAGGTCGAGGCGCTGCGCTACGGAAAGGGGCTGCACGCCGACGAGCTCACTGCGGTGCACTTCGTGATAGACGCCGATCATTCCGCTCAGCTGCAAGAGCGCTGGCAGCACTTCGAGCACGACACCCGGCTGCGGGTGATCGATTGCCCCGATCGCCATTTGAGTCGGGCCGCCCAAGAGATGGTCCTGCGGGTGAAGCGGGAGCATCCGGACACCAAGGTGACGGTGCTGTTGCCGCGCCGAACGTATTCGGCGATGCTGGGCCGGTTTCTGCATGACCGTACCGCCGACAAGATGGCCCGCGCGGTCAGCCGCATCCAGGGCGCTACCGCGATCATCGTGCCCTATGACGTCGAGTCCCGGATCGCGCGGGTGGATCCTGACGCCTTGGCCGCGCGGGTCGCGCAAGAGACCGCCGCGGAGACGGAGATGTTGCGCGCCGAAGCCGACTAGCGCGCCGGCATCGGTCGACATGATTTGCTGGTCGGTCGGCCGATAGCCACGATTCAGATTCCTGATCACCGAACGACCGCGCCACGACGCGGCTTAGACTTCGGGGATTGCTGAATCTCGGATAGGGAATGTGGTCGTGACAGCACCAGCTGACCAAGACGTACCGTTATCTTTTTCAGACCTGTGTAAGCGAATCTTTCTCGGTAAGCCGTTGATCACCGAGGAGTTGTCTTCCGAGAGATTGTCGAATCCGATTGCGCTGGGTGCGCTTTCACCCGATGCAATCTCATCGACCGCTTATGGGCCCGAGCAGATCCTGACCGAGTTGCTACCGCAGGCCGGGTTGGCCGCGTTCGTCTTACTGCTTCCCATCATGGGTGTCATCCTGCTGGTCCTGGCGCTGGTGGCCGCGTCGTACCGGCAGGTCGTGATGACCTATACAAAAGCCGGCGGCTCCTACATCGTGGCGCGGGAGAACTTCGGGCCGAAGATAGCGCAAGTTGCCGCGGCGGCACTGTTGATCGATTACGTCGTGACGGTGGCTGTGCAGTCGGCGGCGGGCACGGTGGCGGTGGCCTCGGCGCTACCCGTGTTGGGGCCCTACAGCCTGGAGATCACGGTCGCCGTCGTGCTCCTCATCTGCTATTTGAACCTGCGCGGATTGCGCGAAGCCGGGCTGCCTTTCGCGATTGCCACCTATTCGTTTGTGGTGATGGTCGGCCTGATGATCGTCACCGGCGTCGTCCGCCACATCTTCTGGGGCCTACCGCAATACGATCCCGGCCACGTTGCCGGAGCCGTGCCGGTCCACCACGGCAACGGTCTGGTGATGGGCGCGACGATCCTGGTGATACTGCGGGCATTCGCCAACGGCGGTTCGTCGCTGACCGGAGTGGAGGCCATCTCCAACACCGTCAACGTCTTGCGGAAACCGCAGGGCCCCAACGCGCGGCGTGTCCTCACTGCGATGGCCTGCATCCTGGGCTTCTTGCTGGCCGGCACCGGCTACCTCGCGTATGCCACCCACGCCGCGCCGTATCTCGACGAATACCCGTCGGTGCTCTCGCAGATCGCTCGGGCGGTCTTCGGCAACGGGATGATTGGCGACGTCCTATACGTCCTCGTCCAGGCGTCGAGCGCCGCCATCCTGTACACGGGTGCCAATACCAGTTTCAACGGATTCCCGGCGCTGGCCAGTTTCGTTGCCGAAGACAGCTTCCTGCCCCGTCAACTCATGACTCGCGGCTACCGCCTGGTGTTCTCCAACGGCATCATCGCGCTGACGGCGCTCTCGGTGGCGTTGCTGGTCGTCACCGGCGGATCGGTCAATGCGCTGATCCCATTGTTCGCGATCGGTGTGTTCACCGGCTTCTCGATGGCCGGTTACGGAATGACCAAACATCACCTCACGCACCGTGAGCGTGGCTGGCGACGCAAGTTGGTGATCAACCTGTCGGCGGCGATCCTGTCGACGGTCGTGGTCGGGATTTTCGCGGTGGCCAAGTTCACCGAAGGGGCTTGGCTGGTGGTCGTCATCTTTCCCTTACTGGTCTTCGCGCTGATCCGGCTCAACCGCGAGTACCGGGCCGAGGCCGCGATCCTCGAGGCCTTCCGCACCGACCGCCCGGAGTTGGTGAAGTATGCCCGTCACCGCGTGTTTGTCTTGGTCAATTCGCTTGATCTCGCGGTGCTTGAGGCACTGCGCTATGGGAAGGGTCTGCGCGCCGACGAGTTGCTCGCGGTGCATTTCATGGTCGACGCGGCGCATGCCGCGGAGTTGCGAAAGCGTTGGGACGACTTCGATCTCGACACCGCACTTCGTGTGGTGGACTGCCCGGACCGACAGATCATCCGGGCGCTGCACGCGTTGATCGTCAAGGCGCGGGATGAACGTCGGAACACCAACGTCACGGTGCTACTGCCACGACGAACGTATGCGCCCGTGCTGGGACGGCTGCTGCACGACCGTACCGCGGACAAGATCTCCAAGGCCGTCAGCCGGATTCCCGACGCCGCGGCCACGATCGTTCCTTACGATGTGCAGTCCCGGATCCGCGAAGCGTTCCCCGACATTTTCGAAATGCGTATCGCGCGACAGGTCGAAAAGGTCGAGACCCGGATCTGGCGGAGCGAAAACCAGACCGTGGAAGACTACGAACACCCGGAACCAGAACATCCGGAACGATCCGCGGCAGTGATCCCGGTGGACCACCTGATTCCGGGACGCAGTGCGACCGTCGAAGGGCGAGTCAGCGAAGTCGAGGACATCACCAAACGCCAGAAAACGTCTCGGACGATCACGGTCGGGGACGACAGCGGGGAGATCCGGGTAACGTTTCGGCCCGGACAGGGCGCCGAAATCCAGCCGGGTCAGGTGCTGCGGGTCACCGGGAAGGCACGCCAGACGGGCAACCGCCAGATATCAATGAGCGACCCGACCTATCGGGTGATCGAGACACCCGAGCAGTCTTAGGCCGGTATTCCGTGCGCATCCACCCAGAGGTCTCGGACGCGCTGGCCGCCGGACGGCCCGTCGTCGCGCTGGAAAGCACGATCATCAGTCACGGCCTGCCGCGGCCGGACAACCTGCGCGTCGCGCGCGAGATCGAGGACGCGGTGCGCGCCGGCGGAGCGGTGCCGGCCACGATTGCGATCGTCGGCGGCGAGCCGCACGTCGGTCTGGACGACGCCGCTATGCGACGTATCGCGGAGGGCAACGCGGTGGTCAAGGCAGGCGTCCGCGACGTCGCGGTGCTCGCGGCCCGGTGCGGGGACGGCGCTACGACGGTCGCCTCGACCGCGCACCTGGCGAAAGCGGCCGGCATCACGGTGTTCGCCACCGGCGGGCTGGGCGGCGTGCATCGCGGCGCTCGCGACAGCTGGGATGAGTCCGCGGATCTCATGACTCTCGCGCGCACCGGTGTGTTGGTGGTCTGCGCGGGAGTGAAGTCGATCCTGGATGTCGCCGCGACCCTGGAGCGGCTGGAAACCCTGAACGTCGGGGTGATCGGCTACCGCACCGATCGGTTCCCCGGGTTTTACCTCGCCGATTCCGGCCACCCGGTGGGTTGGCGGGTGGAGACGCCCGCGCAGGTCGCCGATGTGCTGCGGGCCAGTCGGCGGCTGGGCACCGACGGGTATGGGCTGGTGCTGGCCAATCCCATCGCGCCGGCCGACGAGATGGACCGCGCGCTGCACGACCAGGTGCTTGCCGCCGCCCTGGCCGCTGCCGAAACGCAGGGTGTGCGCGGCAAGGACGTCACACCGTTTCTGCTCGACTTCTTCCACCGCGAGACGCACGGCGCATCGGTTGCCGCCAACATCGCCTTGGTGCTGTCCAACGCCCGGTTGGCGGCCGAGGTCGCCGTGGCCTACACAGCGGGTCAGGCCAAGATGTAGTCGTCGTCGTGCGGCTGGGCCAGCATGCGGGTGAGCCGTTTGCGGCCGAACGGCCACAGATCGATGTGGTTGTCGTCGGCGAAGTACCACGAGTTGCAACCGGTGTTCCATACCGTCGGGACCATCGCCTCGGCGACATCGTCGGCGAAGCGGCTGGTGGCCTCCTCGGTGACTTCGACGGTGGTGATCTCGCCGTCGCGGAATCGCCGCAGCCAGGTGGTGATGTAGCGGGCGGTCAGTTCGGCAACGTGCTGCAGCGACATCGAACCGGTGGGTGAGTTGGGCCCGAGGACGGTGAATAGATTGGGGAATCCGGGGATAGCGGTCATTCCCCACGCGCGAGGACCTTTCGCCCAAGCGTCATCGATCGACAGCCCGTCGCGGCCGCGTAGCGTCATCGGGCGCATGTAGTTGTGGGCCTGGAAGCCTGTGGCGAGCACGATCGCATCCAGATCGTGATGGACGCCGTCCGTTGTGCGCAGACCGGTCCCGGTGACCTCGGCGATCGGCTCGCTGACGAAACTGGCATTCGGCTTGGAAATTCGGCGATAGTAGTCGCCGGATAGCACCTGCCGTTTGCAGAAAGGCTGGTAGTCAGGTGTCAGGCGAGTGCGAAGGTCTTTGTCTCGCACGAACATTCGTAAGCACATCCGCCCGTAGCGCTGGGCCAGTCGTCGTCGCCAGGTCGGCCGGATGACCAGGTCGACCAGGTAGTCGGAACCAACCAGCTGGGATAGCCGCACGGTCTTGTTCTGCTTCGGCAGTGCCCGTAGCACCCGACCGACAACGCGTGGCTGCCTCAGGCCCATCGGCATCCACATCACCCACTGCGGCGTGCGGGCGAAGTGGGTGATGTGCGCCGCCTCGGGTTGCAACGCGGAAAAGACCTGTACCCCAGTCGATCCGGTGCCGATCACCGCGACGCGCTTGCCACGCGCATCGATGTCAGTCCAGCGCGCGGTATGCACCACCGGTCCGGTGAACGAGTCAAGGCCGGGAATGTCCGGGATGAACGGGTGGTGCAGTATTCCGGTGGCGGCGACGACGAAGTCCGCGTCGACCTTCTCGCCGCCCGCGGTGGACACCCGCCATCGGTTCTCGTCGAACACCGCCGAGGTGACTTCGCAGCCCAGCCTCAGATGCGACCGCAGTTGCAGAGCTTCGATGAGGTCGTGGTGATACTGCTGGATCTCCGCACCGGTTGCCCACACGTGTTTCCAGTCGGGCTTCGGCGCGAACGCGTATTGGTATCCGTAAGAGGGCACGTCGCACCGCAGGCCAGGGTAGCGGTTCCAATGCCATACGCCACCAACGTCGGAACCCTTTTCCAGAATGGTGAAATTGGTGAAGCCGGCTTGCCGGAAGACATGAGCCGCGGCGATTCCCGCCATGCCCGCGCCGACGATCACGATCCGGGGATCGCGCGCCCTGGGATTTGGCGTCATTTCACTGGTGAAGCCTATGCCCGCCGAAACCTGCGCGGCAAGAGTCCTACGGTCCGTCATCCTCTTCGTGGTCGCGTCGTCACGTTTGTGCAGACCGCGGGCACCGCGGTGACGATCAACTCGTCGCGCCCGGGCAGTACACGCTGATGGCGTCTAGCAAGAACGGCCGTACCTGCGGACCCGTCAGACCCTGACCTTCCAATTTGGCAGCAAGTTGCAACATGGCGCTGCTGAATGGGCTTGGCTGCGCGCCGAAATGAAAGGTGAAGATTTGGGAGCGAGAAAGACTATCGTCGTCGCACCGTTCATGCGCGAGCGCGATCAACTGCTCTGGTGGGCCGGCGGTAATTCCGTCCCTCGACAGCAACCCCAAGAACTGGTCATCCGGCGCGTCAGCGTGAGCGACCGCTCCCGTCATCAGTACCGCGGTCGCGGCGAAGGGCGGAAGAAATGTGCCGATAGTCATGGCTAAGAGTGGCACTGATCGCCGACAACCGCGAGTCGCGGCCGCTTACGGGTCGTCTTCGTCGTCGTCAGATAGCAACTTTTCGGGGTGGTGGAACGTATTGGTTCGGGGTTGGCCGTAGTCGAGGTGTGGGGGCGGGATCCATTCGGTGTCGCCGTCGTGGTTTTTGCGAGTGGTCCAGCCCTGTTCGGCGAGTGGATGGTGGCCGCCGCAGCCGAGTGCCAAATCGTCGATGTCGGTGGTGTGGGTTTTCGCCCAGGGTGTGACGTGGTGGACTTCGGTGAAGTAACCGGGCACGTCGCAGTCGGGGAATGAGCAGCCGCGGTCCTTGGCGTACAGCACGATTCGCTGTCCTGGTGAAGCCAGCCGTTTTGTGTGATAGAGCCCGATCGCCTTGCCCTTGTCGAAAATGGCGAGGTAGTGATGTGCGTGGGAGGCCAGCCGGATGACGTCGGACATCGGTAACAGGGTGCCGCCGCCGGTAAGCCCCTTGCCCACGGCGGCTTCGAGTTCGCGCAGGGTGGTGGTGACGATGATGGTGGCGGGTAGCCCGTTGTGCTGGCCCAACTCACCGGAAGCCAGCAGGGCGCGCCCGGCCGCCGTGAGCGCATCATGGTTGCGTTGGGCGCAGCTGCGGGTGTCGTGCTCGATGACTTGTTGCGACGGGGTGCCGCTGACGCACGGGCTGAGGTCGGCGGGGTTGCACATGCCCGGGGCGGCCAGTTTCGCGAAGACGGCGTCGATGGTGGCCCGCGCCTCGGGTGTCAAATACCCGTTGATCGGGGACATGCCGTCGATGTCTTGTTTGCCGAGGGTGATGCCGCGCCGGCGGGCCCGGTCCGCGTCGGTGAAGCTGCCGTCGGGGTTGAGGCAGTCGCTGAGTTTGTCGGCCAGCTTGCTCAGCTCGTCGGGGCGATGCTCGGTGGCCAACCGGGCCAGCTGTGCCTCGGCCTTCACCTGAGTCTCGACGTCGATGAAATCGGGCAGGCGGTGGCAGAAGCTCCGGATGACCGCGACGTGGCCGGCGCCGATGCGCCCCTCCCGCTGCGCGGCGGCGGTCGCCTCCAGCCGCGGCGGCAGTGGTTCGCCGGTGATCGCTCTCCGCTCGCCGAGATCAGCAGCCTCGCTGATGCGCCGGGACGCTTCCGCGCGGGTGATGCGCAGTCGGTTGGCTAACGCCGATGGCAGTTTGCCGCCCAACTCGGTCGCGTCGGCCTGCTGGCCGACCTGGTTGATCAGCGGGTGCTCGAGGGCCGGCAGCTGGCGGCGGAAGGTCTCGGAGCACTGCAGCAATGCCAACCGTTCCGGGGTGGTCAGCGCGTCGAAGGACAGGTCCAAGGCGCGTTTGAAGTCGGCCTTGAGCGCGTCGAAGACCGCGACGATCTCTTTGCGGCTGCTCGAACGCATGTTCGAATGATATCGCGACCGGCTGACACCCTGACGAAGTTATCCACAGGGCTAACGCGTTGACTCATCCGATATGCGCGCGAAAGGCCCCGAAATGGTGCTTCGTTGCCTCATCTGAAATGCGCGCGTGCGGCGCGCCTACGTGATCGGTCAGCCATGACCTCGGTAGGCCCAGATGATGGGGTTGACGTTGGCCGAGCGCAGGGCAGTGACCGAGACGACCGCGATCCGCTATTCGTTGGCGGACAAACGGACCAAGGGCATCATTCTCGACGAGTTGTGCGCCACCACGGGCTGGCACCGTAATCATGCCCGTAAAGCGCTCGTGATGGCGTTGCAGCCCAGCTTGGTGTCGCCGAGAAGTCCGCGGCCACCGAGGTATGGACCGGATGTCATTGCCGCGTTGACGGTGTGCTGGACGGTTCTGGGTATGCCGGCCGGCAAGCGGCTGGCGCCGATGCTGGGCGAATTGGTGGCGGTGTTGCGTCATTTCGGGGAGCTGGTGATCGATGAGGACACCGCGGCGCTGTTGGTGTCGATGTCGGCGGCCACCATCGATCGTCGGCTGGCTCCCGAGCGGCGCAAACATCAGATCAAGGGACGTGCGGCTACCAAGCCGGGATCGCTGCTCAAAAGTCAGATTCCGGTGCGCACCTGGGCCGACTGGGACGACGCCCGACCCGGGTTCGTCGAGATCGACCTGGTCTGCCACGACGGCGGCAACGCCGCCGGCCAGTTCGCGTTCACGCTGACGGTCACCGACATCGCCACCGGCTGGACCGAGAACCGCTCAGTGCCGAGCAAAGCCGCCAAATGCGTCCTGGCCGCACTGAACGACATTGCCTACAAGATGCCGTTCCCAATCCTGGGGGTGGACTCCGACACCGGATCGGAATTCATCAACGTCTACTTGCTGCAATGGTGCGAAAGGCACCAGATCACCTTCACCCGCGCGCGGGTGGCGAACAAGAACGACGGCGCTCACGTCGAGCAGAAGAACTGGGCGGTGGTCCGCACCGTAGTCGGTTACCACCGCTATGACACTGCCGCAGAACTGTTGTTACTCAACGAGATCTGGCAGCTTCAATCCAAGCTGACCAACTACTTCTACCCGCAGCAAAAACTGATATCCAAGGTCCGTGACGGCGCCAAGGTCTCCAAGAAATACGACACTGCGGCCACCCCGTTTCAGCGCGCGATCAATCACCCAACGATGA
>NZ_DATFZD010000017.1:0-7362 GCF_035314665.1 Mycobacterium sp.
TTCTGATACCAGACCGCCTTCAGCGCTTCGTCGGCCACCGCGGCGATCGTGGCCGCGACGTCGGGCTGCCCTAAGGACGCGAAGCCGTTCTGGGTCTTAGAGCCGGCGTAGGGATTGCCGGGGTTAAGCGGCACCGGGCTGCCGCCATTGATCGTGTTGAGCACGAGATACGCCACGAAATAGGCTTCGTAGAGCACATCGTCGTGGGTGTAGGCGGCAAGTCCGCGCCCGTCATGCAGATACAGCGGCTGGGGAAGCGGCGTGAGCTTCTTGCCGGTCGGCTTGCCGTTCTGCACCAGCTGGAACTCCGCCTCGGAGAGCATGAAATCCTCGACATCGCCAGGCGTTGTTGGTTTGTTGGTGATGTACTGCTGCACGATCGGCAGCGAGCCGAACATTGTGGGCTGCAGCAGGAACTGCGACACGTACGGTCCCACGGTGTCGCCGGCAAACCCGCCTCGGAAAAGCAGATCAGGGGTCACTTGGCCGCCGGAGTCACGGGGCCCCGCATAGGCGGGCATCGATGACAGCTCGGCGGCTGCCTTGGCCGCCACCGAGCCGGGCCCACCCGACTTGTAGTTAGTGAATGCCACGTCGCGCAGCAGCGATGCCCAGTACAACTCCACCAGTTCGGTTGCGTACTCCTCGCTGGCCAGTGCCGGCGCCGGCGGCACCGCGATCTGGCTGGCGTCTTCGCAGTCGAGGTAGAAGGACAACCCACCCTGTGGGCCATTCAGCGTGCGTGGGCCGCCGAGGACAATATTCTCGAAGTCCGCCGGCCTGCCGGTGCTCAACGCGTGTTTGAACGACGCGTAGGCGGCCAGGTCAACGAGGCCGATCCCCGACTGCAGCACGCCTTTGGTGTACGTGCCGGACTTGTCGGCGTAGCGCGCCTCATCGCCGTTATCGACCTGCGCCGGGCTGGCCCGGAATGAATCGGCGCCGGCCGTCCGTGTACGAAGCGCCAAGGATCGCAGGACGCGGTGCTCCGTCGCGGGCACCAGTTCCTGATTAAGAGTGGTCGTCACGATCGGAACTCCTTTTAACTGGGTCGGGTAGTGCAGACATCAAACAACAGAGCCCGCGCCAAGCGACATAGGTCGGTCCGCTCAGCGGACCGGACGGTTACCGGCCAAGTTTCCTTGGGAGGATGCGGAACCCGATCAGGATTTACATCGTCAGCATTGCTCTTGCTCCCGTCTCGTTTCTAGAGAAACGAGACAGGGCTTCCGGGAGTCGATGGCCCCGCATTTCGGCAGCTCGGGCTGTCTCGTTTGTTGTCTCACCTACCCGGCGGTGAGTAAGGCGCCAACCCGGACTACCTACAATGGGCCGACGATGAAGAACCGGTGGCATTTTGCCCGTTACTGCACGATGCCGGCTGTCTGTTCGCGGATCATCCGTCGCAAACTCTCGCGTGCCGCAGTGACGTCGTCTTCGGCGGTTCCAAGCTGGTCACGTACTTGGGCTAGTTCGGCGCGGAGTTGAAGGTTTTCATTGCGGTAACGGTCAATGGCTTCGGTGAGGTGGTCGACGCGTTGGCGCAGGGTTTCGCTCGACGTTGCGTCTAGCTGTTCGCCGAGTCGTTCACGCAGGATGTGTTTGAGACGTGCCAGTTCCCCACGCAGTGCACGGTTATCTTGCCTGGCGAGCTCGAGATCCGTTCGGAGACTCGCCTCGCTTGCAGTGCGGCCTACTTGTTGCGCCTTCGCAGGGGCTGTGGCTTGAGCCTTGCGGGCGGCCTCGATGTATTCGCGGACGCCGTCGGCGTAGACGAGCCAACTAGACACTTTCGCAGTCCGAGCCACTGCGGCGAAGGTGATGTCGACGCCGTCGCGTTTCATCTGGTCCACGGTGCGGAAGACGTTTTTGCGTTTGCGTTCTGAATCGGTGCGCCGAGCCTCGCGCAGGACATCGGCGGGTGTGCGTTTCGCCGGTTGGGTCATCGGGGCTCCTGTCGCGTTCGGCTGATATCGATCAGTGGCAGCCCGGCTCCGGCGCGGACCTTGCGAAGGGCCGACGCAGCATCCTCGACACGTCGACGTTCCTCTGTGTCGAGCCGGTCAAGATTCTCTCGCATAGTGGCGAGGACGTGCTGGTAGGCATCGATCTGCGCGGTCAGATTATCGACGACGAATGCAGCGCTGCCCGATGCTTGCGCGGTCTCTCGGTCAGCGCGGAGATTGTGGATTTGTTGCTCGATGGCTGGGATGTATGACGGGTCAGGCCGATAGAAGCCGCAGCCTGCGCATTGGAATCTGATGCGACAGGCCTGGCCGCCGGCCTTAACGTTGGCTGGCTCAGTGCAGTTTCCAAAAGGGACCGCAACGGAGCGCATTTGATAGCGCGTCGCTTGCGTCAAGGGCGCCGGCGCACCAGTGCGGTCGACCGCGTATGTGCCGATGGTCTGAATCGCGCTGCGCTTCCGATCAGCGGTGATCGTGTAGTAGTACAGCGCTGTTTGGTTCATCGACTGATGATCCATCAGCTCCCGAAGCACGTCGATCGGCACGCCCTGATCGGCGTGGCGCTGGGCATAGGAGTGCCGAAACGCGTAGGGATAGATGCAATTACGGTCGAACGGCACTGGCTCTCCACGATCATCGACTTCGTTGGTATCGAGCCTTTCGATGCTGCGCACCCACTTCCGCAGGGCGCTGCTTAGTACGCCTGGTTGTAGATGCTTGTACCAGGAACGGGTGCCGGGGAACGGATAGCCATCGAACTGCTCGACGCCAGTGATGCCCGCGCGGACAATCCTCCAGTTCCCAATGGTCTCCGCGGTCGATTGGAGGATCGGCAGTCGGCGGCCCAGCCGATGCGGCTTATGGTTGTCGTAGATCAGGATCGGTCCGTTCGAGTCACCGGTGAAGCAGTCCATCTTCAGGCTTGCCACCTCAAGCGGACGTCTGCCGGTGTCACGCAGAATGACGTAGGCGGTGTGAAACATCATCCGTGTCTGTTCGTCGCTGAGCACACCGTGCGGGATATCGCGCCCAAGGAGGTCCGTCGCGGCGTCGAGTTGGCGTTGAATCACGAAGGGAATGGCCTTCGAGATCCTCTCGGCCGCTGGATCGGCCGAGACCATCCGCGAGGGATCCGGATCCAAGGACGCCGGCAGCGCCGCGAGGTGCCCGTGACGGCGGCCGTACTCGATCAGCCTGACGAACTTGTTGTACTGGCCGCGCTTATGTTTGGCGCCGCACGGCGAGCCGTCCGGCTTCGTCGCCTTGCCGATGCGGTCGGCGATCGCGTCGACGTCGGCCTGGCCGAGCTTGGTGACATCCTGGCCCCTGTCCGCGCGCTGCTCCAATGTGTTCGATGCCGTCACGGCCACGCGATATGTCGTGGTCAACGCCCTCGCCGTGGTCTGCTCTCGCGCCCACGCCATGGTGAGGTCTCGGAGCCATGGTTGGATGATTACGCCGAAGTCAATCGTCTTTCGTGACGGCTGGTTGGCCCCGATGAATCCGATGTCGCTGAGATCCCACACCAGCTGATCCTCGGGCTGGTGACCCACCATGTCGTAACGAGCAAGTCGCCAGATCTGTCCGAACTCGAGCAGGTGCGCACGCAGATTGGTGTCGTATCGTCGGCCCACCTCGCGGTGAAATTCCTCGGCGCCCATCAGTGCGAGGCTTCCAACCGCCTGGACAATCCGCACCACTTTGCGGATCACGCCAGGGTTGATGCGCCCACCGCGTGCATCCCGACGCTGAATTGCATAAAGCATCTCCCAGCGAAGCTGATCGCTCAAATGAATCAAACTGAACTGATGCGCAGCCATGAACGGACTCTGCGTCTTGGCCCAACGCTCAAGGCCCACGCGGCTTTTGGAGCGCCGATACCGGAAGTAGTGCAGGACGCACAGCTTAACGTTGGGGCTGCGCACATCGCGGTCACAGCCCTCGACCACACACCTATCCAACGGCTGCGCACCTCTGATCGGATACGTCGTGGTATCTGCCCACTGTTGCGGTGTCAGGCCAGGATTGCGTTGGCGTTCTTCAAGATAGAACCGGTAGTGATACCGGCATAGGCTGACCGTCTCGACAGTCCGTTGGCAGCGTTCGGTCGGTGTCTTCCCTTTCGCGAGGCACGTTGGTGGTTTGTCGGCGAAATGTGCGGCCAGTTTGGTGGGGTTGGGTTTGTGGGTCGCTGCGAATTCCGCCAGCGGCAGGCCGGAGGCCTTAAACGCACGTGTGCACGGTATGCACATCCTGTCCTTGCCGACGATCACGTCACACGAGGCCACCGCGCAGACTTTCGCGACCACGGTGGGATCGTCAGATGTCGCGGTGAAAAGCCACAAATCCTGGTTCCACTGCCCAGGACGCCACGCTGGATCGACGTGATCTCGCAGCCAATCCACCCACCGCGCAGCCTCCGGTTGGGGCAGGGCAACAACGGTCGCTATGCGCGCGTTCATCAGCGCTCCTCGACAGCGCGGCCGACGCGTTCAACCGCCTCGCGTTTCGCGCCCTCGGCGGGATGCATATAGACATCCATGGACCCAGAAGACACGTGACCCAGCAGAGCTTGAACGACATCACGCGGCGTACCGGCGCCGACCCATCGTGTGGCCGCAGTGTGTCGCAGCATATGCGGATGCACGCTGAAACCGACTGCAGCAGAGGCCCTATCGAACATTTTCTTTACGTTCTGATACTTCAAGGGCTCCCCGAGCGGGGGTTTGTAGAGGTTGACGAACACGAAGTCGCTGGCGTCGGTGGCACGAACGCTGGAGCGTTCGTGCTGATACTCGGCATAGGTCTGCACCAACTCGCCCGTCACCGGAATCAGGCGCGGATAGCGGCTCTTTGCCAGCATGCCGTTGGCGTTGAGTCGGCGCCGGACGTGAAAATGTGGCCCTCGCTGCGAACAGCCCAGTGGTGCACTCGATGACAGCAGGTGCATGTCGGCGCGACGCAGACCCAGCGCCTCGCCAATACGAACGCCCGACTCCAGCAGGAGACCGATCAGCAGCCGATCGCGGGGCCGAATCACCGCCGCTCGCACGGCGGCGACTTGATCGTCGGTCAACCATTGTGGCGCGGCCTGGATTCCGCTCAACTTGACCGATCGGGCACGCACAACGCGGTACTCCGGGTCTTCGCCCCAGTCGAAACCAGACGGCTTGTGTCGCAGATACTTCGGATAAGACAGCCCCTCGACCAGCTCAGCCGACACCCAGCCACGCGTGGACGCGAAGCGCAGAAACTCGCACGCCGACGTCAGAATCGCGTTGGCAGTGTTGTTCGAGCGAAATCTCGGTTCTCCCTGCGGCAGCCGACCCGGCATCGGCTTGGTGACCAGCGAGCGCAGGAACCGGGCCAGATCCTCCCGCGATAACGAGCGCCAATCAATGCGCTCCGCAGCGCAATACGTCAAGAACGACGCAACCCGGCCGGCATACACGCGTTCGGTATTCGGCGAACTGTCCTGCGACCTCAGCCAAGCCAGATAGGCACTGGCCTCGGTGTGGATGGAGTAGTCCTCGTCGACGACCACGAACGCCACAGCGCCGTCGGCGGGTGAAATCGCCCGCTCAGCCGAGTACACCGGCTCCACGGAGGCAACATAACGCACATCCCGGGAAAGGGACGGATATGTGTGCGGCGTGTCCCGTCAACAGGCAGCAGCCGCACAGCGCTCATGGTCTGGGGAGACGGTAGATAACGTCCGTGCCCTCGATGTAGTCCATTGAGATCCACAGCTGCCCGTCGTACTCGCCGCGGTCGTGGACGGTGACGATGTGGGGGTGCCATAGTGCGGCGGCGATGTCGGCTTCCCGGATGAACCGTTCGCGGTACTCGGTGTCGTTGGTCACCTCGGCCGGCAACACTTTGAGCGCATCGCGGCGCGGCAGCCTCGGGTGCGCAGCCAGATAGATTTCGCCCATTCCGCCGCAGCCCAGGCGTCGCACGATGGTGTAACCAGCGAAAACCTGGCCATCGGCTAACGACATGCGCGCATCCTATAGACGCGGCGCGGCTACGACATGATCGAAGACGTCGAATCGATCCCGCCGGCGATCCGCCGATCCACCGCGGTCGGGACCACGAGGACCGAGCATCGGGCACGGTGAACGACACCTTTCGCGACCGGGCCGACCAGGTTTGCGACCGTGTCGCCGTCGGTGGCGATGACGGCAAGTGCAACGGGTTCGTCGCGCCCGGCCAGGAAGTCGCAGATCCCGTCGCGGGTGGTGACGACGTGCACGTCGACGCCGGGGTAGCGGGTGCGCCACCGGTCCATGCGCCGGTCGAGTTCGTCGTATGCCACGTCGCCGGATTCAGCGCTCGACACCCCGACCGCCAGCAGCCGGGCGCCGCGCACGCTCGCCTCGTGCATGGCCAGTTCGACCGCCGCCTCGGTGGTGCCGGAGTTCTCGACGGCGACGGCGATCGCGGCGCGTTGCCATCGCCCGGCCGTGTCGTGGCGGCGGATGATGGCCACCGGGCAGTGCGCCCGCTCGGCGAGGGTTGCGGCGGTGGAGCCGAGCAGCTTCCACGCGACGCGGCCGATGCCGACGGATCCGACGCAGACCATGACCGCGGCTTTGGACTCTTCGGCCAAGCCGTCGTCGACCGATCCGTAGATGATCGACGTCTCCAGTCCCACCGGCCGGGCGGTTGCTTCCACGGCGCGGGTGGCCGCCCGCAGCGCGGTCTCGGCGTACTGGAGTCTGACGCTCATGTCGTTGGTTCTCTCGTCGATCACGTAGACTAGACGAAGCGGGATGTCGCGGCCGGCGGCCTCCTCGGCGGCCCATTGCGCGGCTTGGGTCGCGGCCGCAGAACCGTCGATGCCGACCACGACCGACGAGCGTGGTTGGGGTGTGCTCACGGTTCCACGCTATGGCCGCGCCGCGCCGCGGGCAGGAGCCGATGGCAAGCCGGATCGACAACCACAGGCCTTGTTCGACAGGGTCTTTCGGCCCTGCCCGGGGCCGCCGCGGATGTGCTGGATCGCGACCGTCAGTCGAACCTGATGGTGTTGCCCGGTGAGAGCCGTTCGACGCGGCCGTGGCATTCGATCTCCACGGCCGGAATGTCACGCGGGTCCACGCTGACCTCTGCGCCCCTTCCGCTGATGCGAAGGTGCAGGTGGTGTCCGCGATAGTGGATCGGAAACCCGAGCGTCCCCATCGTTTCGGGCCAGTGCGGGGACAGCACGATGCGGCCGCCGCGGGTCTCCAACCCGGTGAAGCACCGTTGGACGAGATCGACGCTCCCCGCCATTGCCGCGAGGTGGATGCCTTCGGAGGTGGTGCCGCCCTGGATGTCGGCGACGTCGGAATTCAGCACCTGTTGGAAGAATTCCATCGCGCGATCGCGGTTGGCCCTGGCCAGCACCCAT
>NZ_DATFZD010000018.1:0-3910 GCF_035314665.1 Mycobacterium sp.
CGCCAACTGGTAGCCGAGCCCGGCGCCGCCATAGCGCAGGTGCGTCGGGAAGCTTTCGCCGATCAACGCGGCCTGTGGACCGTATTCCATCGCGTGCAGCTGCAGTGACACCACGACCGCGACAAAGATCAGCACGGCGCCGCCGTAGGTCAACGCCGCGAAGTACGGGAAAGCGATCAGCGCGATCAGCATGGCTCCGGTCAGGTAAACGCGTTTGCGACCGAGCCGATCGGACAGCTGCGAGAAGAAGGGAATCGCGGCGAGTTCGCACAGCGCGCCGAGCAGGACCGCGTTGAGCACGAACGTCCTCGAATAGCCGTGCCGCGACACCACATAAATCAGCACGAAAGTGGTGAACAGGTAAAACGGCATCTGTTCGCTGAACCGCAGGCCCGCTGACAGCAGAATCTCCCGCCAGTGGTGCCGGATCGCCTCGATGACGGGTACCCGGGCGGTCTTCCCCTCCTGCTGCACCTTGGCAAACATCGGCGTCTCAACGATTTTCAGCCGGATCGCCAGGCCCACCGCGACGAGTACCAGGCTGAGCAGGAACGGCACTCGCCAACCCCATGCGGTGAAGGCCTCGGGTGAGAGCGTGGCCGAAAGCAGCGTCATGCTGCCGGTGCCGAGCACCAGGCCGAGTGGCACACCGAGCTGGGCGAAACTACCGAGCAGGCCGCGTTTGCGCTGGTCGCCCCACTCCATAGCGATCAGCACGGACCCGCTCCACTCCCCGCCGATCGCGATTCCCTGGATCAGTCGCAGCGCGACCAGCAGCAGCGGCGCGGCCAAGCCGATGGTCGCTGTCTTGGGCAAAACGCCGACCAGCGCCGACGAGATGCCCATGACCAGCAGCGTGACGATCAGCGTGGCCTTGCGGCCGATCCGGTCGCCCCAATGCCCGAAGATCGCGGCGCCCACCGGGCGGGCAGCGAAGCCGACCGCATAGGTCGCGAACGACTGCATCGCGCCGGCGTACGCGCTGGACGCGGGGAAGAACAGGTGCGGGAAAACCAACGCCGCGGCCGTGTTGTAGAGGAAGAAGTCGTACCACTCGATCGTCGTGCCGATCGCGCTGGCCATCGCCGCGCGTCGCACCTGTACCTGTTGACCCGCCCGGTCCACGACTACCACGACTCATAGTCTGAGGTGCGGTGGTTAACGGCATGAAAACGGCCCTGATCACGATGTCCCCTGCGACAAAGTCGCGACCGCGCCAATGTGGCGGAGCACAGCGCAGCGCGACCCGACATACGCCACACTGAGCAATATTCGAAACACCGCACCTCCGAAACCATTTCCCGACGTAGGACGGACATGCCATGAGCTCAGCCGATTACGGCGCAGTTGGTGTACAGAATCGGACCCGTACCCTTTTCGGTCAGGTCATGTGGGCGGTGGCCGCAACCGCCGGCCTATTCGCGCTCGGCGCCTACCTGGGCCGTAACCTCGGCAATGGTGTGGCTTTCGTGTTCTACATCCTGGCGTTCGCCTGCCTGATCGGAATGCGTTTCGCCATCCGCAGCTCTCCTGGTCTGGGCATGGCACTGTTGTTCGCGTTCGGGCTGCTGATGGGGCTGGGGACATCACCGATGCTGGTCTATTACGCCAGCGCGGACCCCCAGGCGCTGTGGGAGGCCGGCGGTGCGACGGCCCTGTTCATCGCCGGCTGCGGCGCATTCGGTTACGCCACCCGCACCGACTTGTCCGGTCTCGCGCGTGTCGGCTTCTGGGCTCTACTTGCGCTCATCGGATTCGGCATCGTGTTGATCTTCGTCCACATTCCCGGCGGCGCACTCATTTACTCGATCCTCGGGCTGGTCATTTTCGCCGGTCTCACGATGGTCGACTTCCAACGGCTCCGCCGATCGACAGACATGGACTCAGCACCGCTTATCGCCACTTCGATCTTCCTGGACGCCCTCAACGTGTTCCAGTTCTTCCTGCAGCTGTTCGGGGGCAGGAGCCAAGACTAAGAAGCGCCGAAAATGGCCCAGAGTCTTGCAATCCAGCATAATCCTCGGTGCCATGACCGCGACGATCGACACACTTGACGTTGGCACGCTTCCGCTTGCGCCGAAAAACCCGCTGCCCATTCGGCAGGCCCTGTCAGCGGCGCGAGTTTTGCACACCGGACTGGAGCTACTGAGCGAGGCCGGCGGACCGGTGTCTCGCTTCGTACCGCTGCCAAAGTTCGTTGCCCCGCCCCTTGTGTTGGTCACATCGCCCAGCGGGGTGCGCGATGTGTTGGGACGCGCGGACGGACTCACCGAGCGATGCCAGATCCACCACGAAGTGCGGAACGTGGCGGGCGACAACCTCTTCAGCCTGCCCAACAGAGAGTGGGCTCCGCGCAAACGCGCACTACAACCGGTGTTCACCAAACAAAACGTCGACGGCTTCGGCACACACATGACGCAGGCGGCGCAAACGTTCGCCGATCACTGGCGCGAGGTAGGTGACGTCGACCTCGACGCTGAGTGCCGCAGACTCGCCATGCGGTCACTCGGTCGCTCGATTCTCGGTGTCGACGTCAACGAATTCGGTAACGAGATCGCACAGAACATGCACGTGGCATCGGCCTACGCGACCGATCGTGCATTACGGCCGATACGTGCGCCGCGGTGGCTCCCGACGCCGTCACGCCGTCGTGCTCGCGCCGCGGTTGCGGCGATGCCCAAGGTCACCATGGACATCCTGCAGGCGTGCCGCGCAGATCCGACCCGCGACGCAGCGCTGGTTCGAGCGTTGATCGCGGCCACCGACCCAGACACCGGCCGGCCGCTCTCCGACGAAGACATCAGCAACGAGCTGCTGATCTTCATGCTGTCCGGCCACGACACGACGGCGACGATGCTGACCTACGCCTTGTGGGAACTGGGGCACCATCCCGACATGCAGGACCGGGTCGCCGCCGAGGTTGCCGAGATCGGCGATAGAGAACTGACGCCCGAAGATGTCCCCCGGCTCGAATACACCGCCCAAGTGCTCAACGAGTCGTTGCGACTGTGCCCGCCGGCCGCGGGGGTCGGCCGAGTGGCGCTACGTGACATCGCGGTGGACGGGTACCGAGTGGAAGCGGGCACCATTGTCGCCGTGGGGATTAATGCCCTGCATCGGGATCCGGCCTTGTGGGAGCGCCCGCTGGTCTTTGACCCCGATCGGTTCAGCCCGGAGAACTCCACGAACCGCGACCGCTGGCAGTTCATCCCGTTCGCCGCCGGGCCACGTTCGTGTATCGGTGAACACTTCGCGATGCTGGTGACAACCCTCGCGCTCGCCACCATCGTCCGGTCTACCCGGATCCGTTCGATGGACGAGGACTTTCCGCTCGAATCGCCGTGCACCACTGTCGCAAAGGGGCCCATCCCGGCCCATGTCGACGCGCGGCGGTGAAATCGGCGGCATGACAACGGCCCCCGGCGCCGAGAGACGCTAAACGGGGTCGACGAAGACCGGTGGCTCTCCTGACATTCCGGCGACTACGGCGGCGAGCTGATTGGGCTTGTCAATCAGCCCGACCTGCAAGTCGGATTCGCGTTTTAGGGAGGCGGCGGCGTCGTCGCTGACCCACGTCTCGTCGTAGAGGCGCTTGGCGGCACGCACGGCATCGGGAGACTTCTGCGCGATCTCCTCTGCGAGTGTCAGCGCCGACGCCAGCGGATCGTCACTGTTTCGCGTGACCAACCCGAGCGCCAAAGCCTCACTCCCAGAAACAACGCGGCCGCTGAACGTCAACCCCTCTCGACGTCGATGGGCACCAATCGCGGCAGTGTTTGCGTGATGCCCATGTCCGGAACGAGGCCCCACTTGACCTCCATGATCGACAGCTTGGCGTCTGGCGAAGCGATTCTGATATCGGTGCCCAACGCGATCTGCAGACCGCCGCCGAAGCAATTCCCGTGAATCG
>NZ_DATFZD010000019.1:0-10669 GCF_035314665.1 Mycobacterium sp.
GCGCGCTGCCAACGCCGCCGCGAACGCCGCCAGATCGACGCCACGCAACAGCAACGGGGTGCTCACGAGCGGCTAACTTCTTCGACGCAGCACCCAGATCAGCACCAGCCCGGCGAGCAGCGCCGCCGCCGCCGAGCCGTACTTCATGAGCTGGCCGCCACCCGCGAGCTGCAGCAGATCGATGGGCTCTGGCTCGGGAGCGGGGTCTTGGCGGGTGCCCGGGACCGGATTTGCCGGCCAGGCCGGGATCGGCTCGGCGCTGGCCTCCTCGGCCGTATCGGTCGAACCATTTGGGACGCCGGCATTCTCGGCGGCCAGTTTGGCTTCCAGGGACTCCACGAACTGGCCCAGTAGCTTCTCCGACACCTGTTGCAGCATTCCGCTGCCGAACTGAGCAAGCTTGCCGACGATCTTCAGGTCAGTGTCGACGCTGACATTCGTGCGACCCCCCTCCTCGTGCAGCTGGGCGGTGACCGTGGCGGCCGCGTTGCCGGTCCCGCGCGCCTCCTTGCCCTTGCCGTCGATAACCGCGCGGTGCTGGTCGCGGTCTTGCTCGACGAAACGCACCTTGCCGCTGAATTCACTGGTGACGGGCCCGACCTTGACTTTGACTTTGCCGAGGTATTCGTCGCCTTCATGGCCGATCAGCGCCGCACCAGGCATCAGCGGAATCACCTGCTCCAGGTCGCACAGCACGTCCCAGGCCCGCTCGATCGGCGCGCTGACAGTGAACTGGTTGGCGATCTTCATCCCGTGGTTCCTCTCATGTGCGGCTGTATTCGATGAACGCGTCGCGGATCAGGGTGCGATCGTCGGGCGTCTTGGCGAGTGCCCCAAGGCTCGCCAGCGCCGAATCGACCGAATCGGCCGGGGCAATATCTGCGACGCGCAGCGACACCAGAGCCGCTACCCAGTCGATGGTCTCGGCCACGCCGGGCGGCTTGTCCAGGTCAAGATCACGTGCGCTGCTCACAAATTGGGTGGCATGCTCGATCAGCGGTGTCGTCGCCCCGGGCACCGTCCGGCGGACAATCGCGGCCGCCCGGGACGGCTCCGGGTAATCGATCCAGTGGTAAAGGCAGCGCCGCCGCAGTGCGTCGTGTAGGTCGCGGCTACGGTTGGAAGTGAGCACCGCGATCGGCGCGCGCTCGGCGACGAAGGTGCCCAACTCCGGGACGGTGACCGCGGCCTCACCGAGGAACTCCAGCAGCAGCGCTTCGAATTCGTCGTCTGCCCGGTCGATCTCGTCGATCAGCAGCACCGGCGGTGTCGGACCCCGATGCCGCACACACTGCAGGATGGGCCGATCCACCAGGTAGGTCTCGGTGTAGAGATCCGCTTCTTCGATACCGGTGTCGCGCGCCTCGGCCAGCCGGATAGCCAGCAGCTGGCGCTGGTAGTTCCAGTCGTAAAGCGCTTCGTTGGCGGTCAGGCCCTCGTAGCATTGCAGCCTAAGTAGTGTGGTATCGAGCACTGCCGCAAGGGTTTTCGCGGCCGTCGTCTTGCCGACGCCGGGCTCTCCTTCCAGCAGGAGCGGTTTGCCGAGCGTGACTGCCAGATAGATTGCGGACGCGGTTCCAGTGTCGAGTAGGTAGTCCTGGGCGTCGAACCGGCGGATCACGTCGTCGGGGTCCGCGAAAATCATGATGGCATCGATTCCAGCAATCGCTGGTAGTCGTCCCAGGTGTCGACGTCGAGTGGCACCGGGCCCGCTACAGCGATCTCGTGTACCGGGTGCGGGCCCGACTGGACTAGCTTCCAGACTCCCTTGTCGCCGTGCAGTTGCGAAAGTTCGCCGAATACATCGCGGCTGAACCAGAACGGATGCCCGATGCCGTCGGCGTAACGGCACACCATGACGTCGGCGCCCGGCGCGGCGGCGACTATCCGCTGCACCGTTTCGGGAGCTACACATGGCTGATCGCCGAGCATCAGCACAATGCCGGCAGCCCGCGGGTCTACCCGATGCAGCGCGACACGCAACGACGCCGAACAGCCGGTGCCAAAGTCGTCGACGGCTACCACGTCGGCGCCGTCCAGCGGCACCACGTCGCGCACCGCTTGGGCAGCACCACCCAACACGACGATGATCTGGTCGAATCCTGCGGCGCGGGCAACGTCGAGGGTGGCCCCCAGTACGGTCGTCTCCCGGTATGGCAGAACCTGTTTAGGCGTCCCTAGCCTGCGCGAGCTGCCGGCGGCCAGCACGACGCCGGTGATCCGCTGCGCTGTCATACGCCGGCTTTCCCGGCGGCAAATGCCGTGCGGCATCCTGGGCAGCAGAACCAGTAGTCGGCGCCGCGCAATTCCAAGTGCTCGGTGGCGGGTCCGATCGGCACCGTCATGCCGCACACTGGGTCGACCGCCTCGCGCGCGCCGCCGTTCACCGGTGTAGCGGGACGAATCAGGCTGCCGTCGCGGACGGCGGCAATGAGTTCAGCGGCGATGGATACCGCGATCTCCGCCGGTGTCTTGGCGCCGATCGGCAATCCGACCGGGGTATGTATGCGGGCTCGCTCGACGTCGGAGAGTTCGAGTTCGTTCAGGATCGAGGCGCCGCGAACCTTGCTGGCCACCAGACCGACATACCCAACGCCGTTATCCAAGGCCGTGCGAATGAGTTCGGCTTCCGGGCCGCCATGGCTGGCGATCACCACCGCGGAGGTGTCGGCTAGATCGGTGTCGCGCCGCGCGTCATAACCCAGCACGCCGCACAGCTGCATTAGCGCGTCTGCGATCGGCGTGGCTCCATAGATCCGGATCAGGGGAGCGGGCAGCTGCGGCGCCAGGAAGATTTCCAGCGATCCGCCGGACAGGCACGGGTTGACGACAACGCAGGCGCCGGGTGCCTCGGGAAAGTGCACGTCGCCGTCGGGAAGCACTCGCAGCAACACACTTTCGCCCGCCTGCAGCACACCCAGCGCCGCCTTACGGACCGAGTTTTGTGCGCACTGGCCGCCGACGAAGCCCTCGATCGTGCCGTCCGCCAACAGGATTGCTTCGTCTCCCGGGTAAGCGGAAGTTGGCGGCTGGGCCCGCACCACCGTCGCGTGCACAAACGGTGTCCGTGCCGCCAACAGTTGCTGAGCTCGCTCGCTGATCGTCATATAGCCCTCTAGATCGGCGGTCTGGCGCGGCCCTGCATGGCCTCCCAGACCCGGGACGGTGTCAGCGGCATATCGGCGTGGCGAACCCCGAACGGCGCCAACGCATCCACCACCGCGTTTACCACCGCGGGCGGCGATCCGACGGTGGCCGATTCGCCGATGCCCTTTGCCCCGATCGGGTGGTGCGGCGACGGCGTCACGGTGTGCCCGGTCTCCAGGTGCGGCACCTCGAGCGCGGTCGGGATCAGGTAGTCCATCAGCGACCCGCCCAGGCAGTTGCCCTCTTCGTCGAAGGCGATCATCTGCATCAACGCCATCCCGATGCCGTCGACGATGCCGCCGTGCACCTGCCCTTCGATGATCATCGGGTTGATGCGGGTACCGCAGTCATCGACGGCCAGGAAGCGCCGCACTTTGACCACCGCGGTGCCCGGATCGACGTCCACCACACAGAAGTACGCGCCGTATGGGTAGGTCAGGTTCTCCGGGTTGTAGCAGATCTGCGCGTCCAGGCCGCCCTCGATGCCCTCGGGCAGGTCGCCGGCCCCGTGCGCGCGCATCGCGATGTCCTGGATTGTCACCGCAGCCGACGGATCACCTTTGACGTGGAATTTGCCCTTCTCCCAATCCAAGTCGGCTACCGACACCTCCAGCATTCCCGATGCGATGATCTTGGCCTTGTCGCGGACCTTGCGCGCCACCAGAGCCGCGGCCGCGCCCGATACTGGCGTGGACCGGCTGCCGTAGGTGCCCAGCCCGAACGGCGTCTGGTCGGTGTCGCCGTGCACGACGTCGATGTCGTCGGGCGGGATGCCCAGTTCCTCGGCGACAATCTGGGCGAACGTCGTCTCGTGGCCCTGGCCTTGGGTCTGAACCGAAAGCCGCACAACGGCTTTACCCGTCGGGTGCACGCGCAATTCGCACCCGTCGGCCATGCCCAGGCCGAGGATGTCCATGTCCTTGCGCGGACCGGCACCGACGGCCTCGGTGAAGAAGGACATCCCGATGCCCATCAGCTCGCCGCGCGCCCGCCGCTCCTTCTGCTCGGCGCGCAGCGCGTCGTAGCCGATCATGTCCATGGCTTTGCGCATCGTGGTCTCGTAGTCACCCGAGTCATAGACCCAGCCGGTCTTGCTCTTGTACGGGAATTGATCGGGCCGCAGCAGGTTTCGCAGCCGTAGCTCGGCCGGGTCCATCTTGAGGTCGAAGGCCAGACAGTCCACCAGCCGCTCGACGAAGTAGACAGCCTCGGTGATCCGGAACGAGCACGCGTACGCCACCCCACCGGGTGCCTTGTTGGTGTACACCGCGGTCATGTGGCAGTAGGCGGCCTCGATGTCGTAGCTGCCGGTGAACACGCCGAAGAAGCCGGCGGGGTATTTCATCGGTGCTGCTGTGCCGTTGAATGCGCCGTGGTCGGCCAGCACATTGGTCCGGATCGCGAGGATCTTGCCCTCTTTGGTGGCGGCGATCTCGCCGACCATGATGTAGTCGCGCGCGAACCCCGTCGAGGTCAGGTTCTCGCTGCGGTCCTCCATCCATTTGACCGGCTTGCCCAGCACCAGCGACCCGACGATCGCACACACGTAGCCCGGATAGATCGGGACCTTGTTGCCGAAGCCGCCGCCGATATCCGGTGAGATCACTTGGATCTTGTGTTCGGGCAAACCGGCGACCAACGCATACAACGTGCGGTGCGCGTGCGGCGCCTGGCTGGTGGACCACAACGTCAGCTTTCCGGTCACCGGGTCCAGATCAGCCACCGCGCCGCACGTCTCCATCGGTGCGGGGTGCACCCGGGGGTAGACGATTTCCTGCTTGACGACCACGTCGGCCTTCGCGAACACCGCTTCGGTCGCCGCCGCGTCACCGGTTTCCCAGTCGAAGCAGTGGTTGTCGGTCTTGCCCTCGAGATCGGTGCGGATCACCGCCGCCGACGGGTCGAGCGCGGTGCGGACGTCGACCACGGGGTCGAGCGGGTCGTACTCGACATCGATCAACTCCAGTGCGTCACGGGCCGAATACCGGTCGTCGGCTACGACGAACGCCACCTCCTGACCCTGGAAGCGGACCTTGTCGGTGGCGAGCACCGCCTGCACGTCGTTGGACAGCGTCGGCATCCAGGCCAGACCCTTCTCGGCCAGGTCGGCACCTGTCACCACCGCTTTGACTTTCGGATGGGCAAGGGCTGCAGTGACATCGATGCCGACAATGCGGGCGTGCGCATATGGCGAGCGCAGGATCGCTAGATGCAGCATGCCCGGCAGTGCGACGTCGTCCACGTAGTTGCCGCGGCCCCGGATGAATCGAGGATCTTCTTTGCGCAGCATCCGTCCGTGCCCGCACGGCTTTTGATCGTTGTCGGCTGTGTCTTCTGGTGAGGGCGGACGGTTTTCGATGGTGGTCATGAGGTTGCCGCCGGTGTTGCGTTGCGTGCGGCCCACTGGATGGAGCGCACGATCGTGGTGTATCCGGTGCACCGGCAGATCTGTCCGGAGATCGCCTCCCTAATGGTCTCCTCGTCGGGGTCGGGGTTGCGGTCCAGTAGGGCGCGGGCGGTGATCATCATTCCCGGGGTGCAGAATCCGCATTGCAGTCCATGGCAGCGCATGAACCCTTCCTGCACCGGGTCGAGTTGGCCGTCCACCGCCAACCCCTCCACGGTCCGCACGCTGTGCCCGGATGCCATCACCGCTAGCATGGTGCAGGACTTCACCGGCATGCCGTCGACCTCGACCACGCATGTTCCGCAGTTACTAGTGTCACAGCCCCAGTGAGTGCCGGTGAGCCGCAGCTGATCACGCAGGAAATGCACCAGCAGCATCCGCGGTTCGACTTCGGCGGTGACTTGCTCGCCGTTAACGGTCATATTCACCTGCATAGCTACCTGTTCCTTTGTCCGCGCACGCGCTCGGCGGCGGTGCGCAGCGTGCGAATGGTCAATTCGGAGGCCAAGTGTCGCTTGTACTCGGCGGTGCCGCGGACGTCGGTCACCGGCTCGCAGGCTTCGCCGGCCCGACGGCCCGCCTCGGCGAAGACCTCTTCGGTGGCGGGCCGGCCGACCAGAGCCGCCGAGATTTCCGCGAGTGCGGCCGCGTCGGGATTCACCGCGGTCAGACCCACCCGGGCGGCGGCCACCGAGTCGCCGTCGAGCGTGATCGCCGCGCCGGCCGCGGTGACCGCCCAGTCGCCGACCCGCCGTTCTACCTTCGCGTAGGCGCTCGACGTGTTGTGCCGCACCGGGATCCGGACCTCGACCAGCATCTCGTTGTAGGCCAGGGCGGTCTCGTACGGCCCGACCAGAAAGTCGTCGATTGCGATCTGGCGTTCACCCGAAGGCCCTCTGGCCAAGCACACCGCATCCAGCACGGCGCACACCGTCGACAGATCCTCGGCCGGATCCGCCTGGCATAGCGAACCGCCGAGGGTGCCGCGATTGCGGACCACTGGGTCGGCGATCACCCGTTCGGCGTCGCGGAAGATCGGGCACACGGCGGCCAGGGTGTCCGACTCCAACAGCTCGCGGTGACGGGTCATAGCGCCGATGCGAACCAGGGTCGGATCGGTGATCACGTATCCCAGCTCGAGCGCCAAGTCGTTGATATCGACGAGGTACTCGGGGTTGGCGATGCGCAGCTTCATCATCGGCAGCAGGCTGTGCCCGCCGGCGACCACCCGCGCCCCCTCCCCCAACCGATCCAGCAATCCAATCGCGTGGTCGACGCTGGTCGCGCGCTCGTATTCGAAGGGCCCGGGTACTTGCATGTGACGCACCTCACTGCGGGAAGGGACCCCAAGTGTCGGTCAGCCCGCAGTACACGTCAATGTCGAGTTAAGTAATCCTTTAACTCGCCCTGGACCTGCGTCTCATGGTGGATTCGCCCTTTGATTTCGGCCAGCGGGCGGCCTCCGCCGCCCCAACGCCGGGCGATGATGTCGGCTGCGATCGAGACCGCGGTCTCTTCCGGGGTCCGGGCACCGAGGTCCAGTCCGATCGGGCTGGATAACTGGCTTAGCTCGCCGTCAGTCAACCCCGCCGCTCGCAGCCGCGCTATCCGGTCATCATGGGTCCGGCGCGATCCCATCGCCCCCACATATCCGACGTGGGGCAGGCGCAGTGCCAGCTCAAGCACCGGGACGTCGAACTTCGGATCGTGGGTGAGCACACAGATCACCGTGCTCTCGTTGATGGCGCCCGCCTCGGCCTGGGCGGCAAGATACCGGTGCGGCCAGTCGACAACCACCTCGTCGGCCGTTGGAAAACGTGCTCGGGTGGCAAATACGGGGCGGGCATCGCAGACGGTAATCCGGTAGCCGAGAAATGATCCCTGCCGGGCCAGGGCGGCGGCGAAGTCGATGGCACCAAACACCAGCATCCGCGGGCGCGGAGCATAGCTGGACACGAAGACCTCCATGCCTGCGCCCAGACGCTGCCCGTCGGGTCCATACTCGAGGACCTCGCTGCGGCCCGCCGCGAGCAAGCCGCGCGCGTCGTCGGCGACCGCGGCGTCGGCACGCGCCGAACCCAGCGATCCGGTCACCGCGTCCGGCCGGATGACCAGCCTGCGGCCAACCCACGGCGCGTCCGGGTGGGCGATGATCGTCGCAACCGCGACAGCACGGTGCTCACCGACGTCGTCGGCCACCTCGTCAAGATCGGGGAACGTCGCTCGCGACACCGACTCCACGAAGATGTCGATGATGCCGCCGCAAGTCAGGCCGACCGCGAGGGCATCGCTGTCGCTGACCCCATAGCGGTGCAGCCGCGGAGTCCCGGTTTGCGCCACCTCGGTGGCCAGTTCATAAACAGCGCCCTCTACGCAGCCACCCGACACCGACCCACTCACTGAACCGTCCGGAGCTACCACCATCGAGGCCCCAGGCGGCCGCGGCGCCGAGTGGAATGTTCGCACTACCGTCCCGAGCCCTGCGGTGTCATCAGCACGCCAGATCGACATGAGCTCGGCAAGCACGTCACGCACATCTCCTAAATTAGGCCCCAAAGTAGGCTCACAGCCATGACTCCGGCTCAACTTCGGGCCTATTCGGCGGTGGTTCGTCTGGGTTCGGTCCGAGCGGCCGCCGCGGAACTAGGCGTATCCGACGCCGGGGTCTCGATGCACGTGGCGGCGCTACGCAAGGAACTCGAAGACCCGTTGTTCACCAAGACCGGTGCCGGACTAGCCTTCACGCCGGGCGGACTCCGGCTGGCCAGCCGCGCGGTCGAGATCCTGGGACTGCAACAGCAAACCGCGATCGAGGTCACCGAGGCCGCCCACGGGCGCCGCCTGCTGCGGATCGCCGCGTCCAGCGCCTTCGCCGAGCACGCCGCGCCGGGCCTGATCGAGCTCTTCTCGTCGCGGGCCGACGACTTGTCTGTCGAGTTGAGCGTGCACCCGACGAGCCAATTCCGCGACCTGATCTGCTCCCGCGCCGTTGACATCGCGATCGGCCCGGCAAGTGAAAGCTCGCTCGGCTCCGACGGTTCGATCTTCGTGCGTCCCTTTCTGAAATATCAGGTCATCACCGTCGCGGCGCCGAATAGCCCACTGGTCGTTGGTATTCCGACGCCCGGGCTGTTGCGACAACAACAGTGGATGCTCGGACCATCGGCAGGCAGCGTGGGCGGCGAGATCGCAACCATGTTGCGTGGCTTGGCAATTCCGGAATCACAACAACGGATCTTTCAGAGCGAGGCCGCTGCGCTCGAGGAGGTTCAGCGTGTTGGCGGCGTTACGTTGACTATCGGTTTCGCGATCGCCAAAGACCTTTCCGCCGGACGGTTGACCCACGTGATCGGCCCCGGGCTGGACAGGGCGGGTGAGTGGTGTGTCGCGACGCTGCCACCGTCAGCCCGCCAGCCCGCTGTGTCCGAACTGGTCCGCTTCATCACCACTCCGAGGTGCATCCAGGCGATGATCCGGGGAACTGGCGTCGGGGTGACCAGATTCCGCCCAAAGGTGCACGTCACGCTCTGGAGTTAGCGGCAGGGCCGCAAGCGCAACGGAAGCAGCGCTTACGCGGCTTAAAACTCATCTATGTCCTGACCGCCCGCAAGATCGGCGCAGTCGACGATTTCTACGTCGCGCCTCGTGCTCAGGTACGCACCCGCGCCTCGATCTCCAGATATCAGGGCCAGCACCTCGGGCCAGTGCCGCCGCGCAATCACCACCGGATGTCCGGGCCGTCCACCGAAATACGCTCGCGCAAGCCCACTTTCGGAGCTCAACGCGCGACCCAACACTCGCGACACCACTGCTGCGCCCACATCCGGAGTGTCGATGACATGCAGCACGGCATAGTCGGCGTGCATGCGGTCGGCCTGCATTAGACCCGCACGCACTGAAGCGCTGATGCCCTCATGCCAGTACCGAGCAGTGATCGCGGTGACGCCGCGCCGCGGAACGACCTCGGCGGCACCCAAGACCAAAACGACGTCGGCGCATCCCCCATCGCGCAGCGCTGCAACCGCGGTGTCCAGCCAACCATTAACTAGTACCTTCGGCTTGCCGTATCGGCGGCCGGCACCCGCGGCCAAAAGGATCCCGACGTTGTGTGGCCGCGGATCTGTCGACTGCGGTAACCGCACTCTCCTATGATGACATCCGACTTGTCACTGAGTGATAACCGTGGGGCGCCGGTGACTCAGGAAATTCGGGGGACCGCGACCAAGGCCCCTGACGCCTCGGCACGATCACCGATAAACCATCCTCGTTGTGGCACAAGGGGATTGCGTCCCCGCCACAGAAACGCGGCAGTAAACAGACAGCAGGCTCCCAGGATGGCGGTGTAGACGACGAAATACATCGGCAACGACGGCCGGCTCGTCAACACGTAGACATGGGCCGCGACGATTCCGGTCAGCAGCGCCGCGCCCAGCGTGGTCACCGTTCGGGGCAGATTAAAGGCGACATAGCCTTTCAGGCCAAGCCATTCATACAGCCGACTGCGCTTCCATCTTTCCGATGACCGCACCCACGGTCGCCGCGTACCCAAATGCGTCACTCGGCAAACGGTTTAGGGGTTTCGACGATCACCGTGGTGGCCTTGACGACCGCCACAGCGAGACTGCCTGGCTCGAGCTTCAATTCGCGTGCGGCCTCGGTACTCATCAGCGAGACGACGGTGTGCGGGCCACATTGCATCTCGACCTGTGTCATGACCTTGTCGCGGACCACGTTGGTGACCAAGCCGACAAAGCGATTGCGTGCCGAGCTACCGGTGCCGAGCGGGTTCGGCGGTAGCGGTCGGGCGTTGTTCCGCCAGAACTCGGCCAAGACGTTCCCGGCGATCACCTTGCGGCCGGCGGCGTCCTGGCTGGCCGACAAAGCACCGTTGTCGATCCACCGCCGGACCGTGTCGTCGCTGACCCCCAGCAGCTCGGCTGCCTGGCGGATCCGCATCGTTGGCACAGCTAGATGCTAGACGGCGCCTCTCTGTGTCAAGAGAGCGGTTGTGATTACCATTGTATGGTGGTTGCTGGTGGGCCCGGGAAGTGACTTGTCCGAAGAGCCAGCGTGCGGGGTTTCAGCTGGCCGCGCTGGACATTAGAGCCGCCCCCG
>NZ_DATFZD010000020.1:0-4362 GCF_035314665.1 Mycobacterium sp.
AAGCACACAACGCCCGTCGCGGGGTGTTGGTCATCCACGAGAACAAGGGTCTGAACGACTGGGTGCGGTCGGTGGCCGGACGTTTCGCCGGCGCCGGCTACTCGGCACTGGCCATCGATCTGTTGTCGGAGGAGGGCGGCACCGGGCACTTTGCCGATCCGGCGCAGGCCACCGCTGCACTCGGCGCCGCCAAGCCCGACCGCTTGATCGCGGACCTGAATTCCGGCATCGACGAACTGCAGATGCGGGTTCCGGGCCACAAAATCGCGGTGGTCGGGTTTTGCTTTGGCGGCGGACTCGTATGGCAACTGCTGGCTTCCGGCGTGCCCGAGCTGTCGGCCGCGGTCCCGTTCTACGGGCCGCTGCCGAACAACCCCGATTTCGCCGGCTCCAAGCGCGCCGCCGTGCTGGCGCTCTACGGGGCCCTCGACACCCGTGTCACGAGTTCCCAGGCCGCGGCCAAAGCAGCCCTAGACCGTGCCGAGCTGATCAACGACATCGTTGTCGAACCCGACGCTGACCATGCGTTCTTCAACGACACTGGACCCCGTTACAACGCCGCCGCCGCACACGACGCCTGGGGGCGGGTGCTGGAGTGGTTCGGCCAGTACCTCGCGTAGTTCTGCACTAATTCATCGAGTGGCCATCGACCGCGCGGGGCCTAGCGCCACCGGCAGCGTCGACCAACCATGCAGAACACGGGTGTCGCGGCGACTGCCCGCGCCGGCAGCACGCACGTCGGGGAAGCGTTCGAAGAATGCTCGCAGCCCCACCTCGCCTTCGGCGCGGGCCAGCGCCGCTCCCAGGCAGAAATGCCGACCACCGGAAAACGCAAGATGTTTACCGGCGTTGTCGCGTTCGATGTCGAAACGGTTCGGGTCGGCGAACACGGCGGGGTCACGGTTGGCCGCGGCAACGTACACCACGACCAGTTCGCCTTGTTTGACCGACTTACCGGCTACCTCTGTGTCGTTGAGCGCCAACCGTGCGGTGAGCTGCACCGGCGATTCAAGACGCAAGATCTCTTCGACGGCGTTGGGCCACAGCTCCGGGCGCTGACGGAGTGTGTGTAGATGTTCAGGAGCATCCAACAACATGCGAATTCCGTTGCCCAACAGATTCACCGTCGTCTCGAAGCCCGCCGCTAACACCAAACCGGCGACCGCGTGGAGCTCGGCATCGTCCAGATACGTTTCCGCCGAACCGCTTTCGGCTTTCTGGATCAGCTGGCTCATCAGGTCGTCGCCGGGGTTCCGGCGCAGCTGTTGGAGATGCTCGGCCAGCCAGTAGTTGAATCCCTCGATCCCGCGCTGCACCTGGCGGTATTGCGGCCAAGGCAGGCCGAAATCCAAACTGGGCGCAGCGAGTTCGCCGAACTCAAGAATGCGCCGACGATCGGCGTCGGGTACGCCAAGGATGTCGCTGATGATCGCCACCGGCAGCTGCGAGCAGTAGCGGTCGACGATGTCGACGACACCCGGTTCGCGGGACAGTTGATCGAGCAGTATCACCGCAGTCTGCTCGACGCCGTCCCGCAGTGCGGCGACCGCCCTCGTGGTGAACACCGACGACACTGTCTTTCGGTAGCGGGTGTGGTCCGGCGGCTCCACCGCCAGCAGCGACGGCGGACGCAACGGATGGAGCAGTTCGTCGCGGGCGCGACGCTCCAGCCACCGCAGCGGCGCCGGCAGATTCGACCCGATCGAGAGCACCCGGAAGTCATCCGACCGCAGCAGTTCATGTCCAATCGCATGGTCCGCGGTGATGTAGCCGACGCGTGAATGCACCAGCGGACCGCGGGCCCGCACCTCCTCGTAGAACGGCACCGGATCCGCTTTGACCGTCGGATCGGCGATCAACCGGGCCTGCAGGTCGCCCCGTCGTGCGCCGATCGACGACAGGCCGCGCATAAAGCCGTGCAGCGCCAGCCAGTGCAACCTTTGCTTCAATGCGATGTCCACATGTAGGGCCCTCCACCTAGACGGGCAGTGCTATCGCAACCCTAGGCCAGTTCCCAATTCATGTTCTTCGCGAACGCGATCGCGTCGTCGGTGACCGTGCCGCATGCCTTGGACCGCTGGATGTAGTCGCGGACCACCGGCAGGAAGTTCATCGGGTTGTAGGCGTCTTCCTCATAACTCCACAAGTCGTCACCGGCGTATTTCATGACCGACAGGTTGGCCGCCTGATGGATGCTGCCATCGCCGGGATCTCGCATCCGGTTGAGGAACTCGCAGAACACCCAACCGCGGTCGGTGTCAATGGAATACCAGGAGGTCGGATAGAACGGCATCTCGCTGCCTGGGAACACATTCATCGTCGAGACAATCCAAGCGCGGATCTGCTCGCGCCCGTGGAAGGTTCCGTAGGTGTGCTCGACGTAGGTTGCATCCTCGGTGAACTGATCGGCGAATCGCGACCAGTCCCAACTGGAACCGATTTCTACGACAACCTGTTTGTGCCGTTCGAAGGCCGACTCGATCTCATCGCGCGACCACTGTCCCATGGCAACCTCATTCAGCTCGATAGTGCTACGTCTTCAGCGATTTTCACGCCTCGGCAACCTCCTTGATGCGGTGCAGCGTCTTGGTCATGTCGCGGATGTTGCGTCGCTGACGCAGGAAACCCCCGAACATCCAGTAATACAGCGTGGTCATCGGCGAGGCGCCCATCCGAAATGATTCGGTGACGTCGGTGCCGCCGGCATTTGGCGCCAGTCGGTAATGCCAGTTGTTCACCGCCCTGTCGCCGAGGAGCACCTCGAAGCCGAATTCCCGGCCGGGTTCGCACGCGGTGACCCGACAGGTGGTCCAGTACACCGGCCCGATTTCGTTCCGCTTGACGTGGCCGCGGAATCGCGCCCCGAGCGCAGGCCCGGTAGCTCCATCAAGCCATTCGGCCTCGAATGTTTCGGGGGAGAACCGCCCGATGTTGCGGACATCCGCGATCAGGTTCCAGTCTTGTCCGCGGGTGCCGCCATGTGAACCGTCGCCGAGCCCTGCATGAGCCGATCCAAGCATGCCTGCGCTTGGCCGGTGACCGGAAATGCCGATCTTGACGCCGAGCAACTAGTCGGTCGGCAAGTCGTGCCGCACCACTCGCACCTTGCCATGCGGCAGGCAGGCGGCGTAGCCGTGGTATTTGCCGTACAGCTCCCACGCGGTGACGTTGTCGTCGGGCAGCACGTCGATCTGATGTCCGTCCGAGAATTCCGGGTGCAGGTCTCCGGTGTCATCCCAGGTGACGTCGGTGCACGTCGCTCCGGAGAAATCGAACAGCGGTCTCTCCTGGACGGCTAGATCGTTGGGGTCGATGGAAACGGCCTCGACGGGCGAGTTGGCGATGGCCGGCAGCGTCAGAGTTATCGGCGTCGAGATGACGAGTTCGTTGTAATCCTCGAGGTTGAGCACCAGACCGTCGCGGAACATGATCCGCTGCACCGCACAACCTTGAATCCAGTGCTCAATCAATTTCTGGTCGGTCATGCATTTACTCTTCTCGCGGCTCGGCATTTGCACAAGACCATCGTTCTCTAAACCATCAAAAAGAATGGTTGCGAATATATCTATTAGCGTTGCCGACGGCCTGGTGGCCAGCACTGCTCTTGTACAGACGATGGATCCGCGCTAGCGTTTCGACGTCTTCTATCGCGATCAAGACGGGTGATCATCATCGACGAGTTCAATGATTCCTTGCACGGCACAAAGCGTTCCAAGGGCGGCGGACCTGATGACGGCGAGGCGCCGGTCATCGTTAGCTTGGTCGAGGCGGCGATGCAGATGTTCTCCGCAGCGATCGACGCCCTGCCCGACAACCACGACCCGGAGTTCTCCGGACGCGCAGCGGTGATCCTGTCCGGCCTGCGAAAGCTGCAGACCGCACTCACCAAAGCAGCGTCGCGCGGCAGGGCGACGCCGTCTGTCATCGTCTCGCTGAGCGGAGTTCGAACGCGTTACGACGATCTGATGGCCATGGCCGCCGACGCGCCCGGCGCGACGCTGGGTCAACAGCTGTATGCCGTACGTCGGCGCGCCAAGCTTTCAGCGCAGGAAACCGCCAACGGCGCGGGGTTGACGGCCGATCTCCTCGACGCCATCGAGGCCGACGAAATCCCGACGGATGATGAAGCGGCCCGGATCAAGGAACTCCTCGCTGCCTTGGACGGCTGACCCGGCGGCCGGCCCCGCCGAACGGCTGCGGTGGCCGGCGACTCGGATAATGCTGGCTGCCGCGTTGACGTCGACGCTCTTCCTGGGCGCAGCGTTTTTGGCGGTAGGCCGGCTGCATTCATCGGCCGCCGATTCTGTTGAGCACCCGGGCCGTACCGCCACCGACGAACAGACCAAAACCGAGGTCGTCGAC
>NZ_DATFZD010000021.1:0-39652 GCF_035314665.1 Mycobacterium sp.
ACCAGGAAGGCGGCCACCCCGGCGAACATCAGGAAGCCGATCTCCACCCGGTTGCTGACGTCGAGATCCAGTTCGCCGACCTTGCGGCCGGTGGCCCTGCGTGCCACCAGGATGCTGACCAGCACGACGACCGGCCAGCCGAGGCCCATCAGCAGCCGGTTTGAGCCCGTCATGTTCGCCGCGGCGTATTGGGTGTATTCGGGCACGTGGCCTGCGGTGTAGGCGTAGTACAGGTCGACCGCGTACTCGGGCAGGACGGCGATGACCCCCAGCACCGCGACCGCAAGGCCGCCCGAGACGTCGATCTGGGCGGCTTCTGCGGCCCACGCCAGCACGAAGCTGGCCGCAACGACGGCGGCTCCATAGGTGATCAGGCCCAGGATCGGACTTGGGTGGATGCCGAGGACGCGCACCACCAGGGCCGGGCAGATGAAAACAGCGACGATCCCCAACGGGCGAAACAACAACCGCGACGACGCGGCAGCGCTAACAGCGCCGGGGGCCGTGGTCGTCATATGCACATCGCCTGGGATCGTCGAAGCGGTAAGGGCTTACGATCACCCCGCCCGAAAACATACCGTCCGAGCGATGATCCAGCAACATAGCCGAGCTACCAATAAATCAAGCACCCTGGCTGAAACTTGCTGGTCAGCGAGCCCACAATCGGAACTTCGGCTACCCGATACTTTGGATGTGGCTACCCTGCCGCGGTTGCGAACAATTGACGTGCGGGTGACTAATCAGTCGGCTTCGGCGAGCCGCTGCTTGAGCGCCTCGAACTCGTCCTTAACGCCGGTCGGCAGCTTTTCGCCGACGAATTCGAACCACTCCTCGATTAGCGGCAGTTCCTCGCGCCATTCGCTCGGGTCGACCACGAGCGCTTTATCCACATCGGCGGGATCGACATCCAGCCCGTCCAAGTCCAGATCCTCGACGGCCGGCACAATACCGATCGGGGTGTCCTGGCCGCCGGCCTTGTGCTCGATGCGGTCGACGATCCACTTCAGCACCCGGCTGTTCTCGCCGAAGCCCGGCCACAAGAATTTGCCACCCTCGCCGCGGCGGAACCAGTTGACGAAGAACACCTTCGGCAGCTTGGACTCGTCTGAGTTCTTGCCCAGGTCGATCCAGTGCTGGAAGTAGTCGCCGACGTGATAGCCCAGGAACGGCAGCATGGCCATCGGGTCGCGGCGCACGGTGCCGACCTTGCCTTCGGCGGCGGCGGTCTGCTCGGAACCCAGGGTGGCACCGATAAATACACCGTGTTGCCAGTCGCGGGCCTCGGTCACCAACGGCACCGTGGTCTTGCGGCGGCCGCCGAACAGGATCCCCGAGATCGGCACCCCTTGCGGGTCGTCCCATTCCGGCGCCAGGATCGGGCACTGCGACATCGGCGTGCAGTACCGCGAATTCGGATGCGCAGCTTTGGTTTCCGTCTCGCGAATAATCCAGTCCTGGCCCTTCCAGTCGATCAGGTGATCCGGCTCGCCCTCCAGGCCTTCCCACCACACATCGTTGTCGTCGGTCAACGCGACGTTGGTGAAGACGGTGTTGCCCGCGGCGATGGTCCGCATGGCGTTGGGGTTGGACTTCCAGTTGGTGCCCGGCGCCACCCCGAAGAAGCCGAATTCCGGGTTGACCGCATACAACCGGCCGTCCTTGCCAAACCGCATCCAGGCGATGTCATCACCGAGCGTTTCGGCGCGCCAGCCCGGGATGGTCGGCTGAATCATCGCGAGGTTGGTCTTGCCGCACGCCGACGGAAATGCCGCGGCGAAGTAGTACGCCTTGTTCTCGGGGGAAATGAGCTTGAGGATCAGCATGTGCTCGGCCAGCCAGCCCTCGTCGCGCGCCATCGCTGAAGCGATTCGCAGCGAATAGCACTTCTTGCCCAGAAGGGCATTTCCGCCGTAACCCGAACCGTAGCTCCAGATTTCGCGAGTTTCCGGGAAGTGCGTGATGTACTTGGTGTCGTTGCAGGGCCACGGGACGTCTTTTTGCCCGTCGGCGAGCGGCGCGCCGACGGAGTGCAATGCCTTGACGAAGAATCCGTCGTCGCCGATCTTCTCCAACGCCGCCTTGCCCATGCGGGTCATGGTCCGCATCGAAACGACCACGTATTCCGAATCGGTGATCTCCACACCCAGCTTGGGGTCGTCGGCACCGAGCGGGCCCATGCAGAACGGCACCACCCACATGGTGCGGCCCCGCATGCAACCGCGGTACAGCTCGGTCATGGTCGAGCGCATCTCGGCCGGGTCCATCCAGTTGTTGGTCGGACCGGCGTCGATCTCGCGCTCGGAACAGATGAAGGTCCGCGATTCGACGCGCGCCACGTCGGAGGGGTCCGACAACGCCAGGTAGGAGTTGGGCTGCTTTTTCGGGTTCAGCGGCTTGAAGGTGCCCGCTTCCACCAGCTGCTCGCAGACCCGCCGCCACTCTTCCTCAGAACCGTCAGCGAACACCACCCGGTCCGGCTGGGTCAGCTCGGCGACCTCCTCCACCCAGGACAGCAGGCCCTGGTGATTCGTCGGCGCGGTATCTAGACCGGGAACGGTCGCTGAAGTCATCGAAATCTCCTGCACTCTCATGCGTAGGCGGCGGCTCTATGGCTCAGAGCGGGCCATTTCGCCCGTGCGGCTTTGCGGTGGCCCTTTGTACAGGTTATCGCGGGGTATATCGCCTGGGCAGGTCGGGCGGGTATTGGATCACTCACAAGAACGATTCAGAACACGTTATCGGCGGTATTTGCCGACGGAGTTTCGTCAATTTCATCGTTGCCGGCATTGGAGGTTACCGACGGGTCGGCCGGGGTGCCGGAATCGGAGGCCGGGGTATCGGCGGGCTCGGTCTTCGCTGCCACGTCGTCGGTCGCCGCAGCCTCGCCGAGTTCGGCTCGCACCGCCTCGAGCGCGGCCTGCAACGTCGGCATCTCCCGGCCTCGCAGCGCCGCGGCGCGCGCCCCGACGACGGCGTGCTCGCGCAGCTCGGTGTCGATGACGCCGACCTGCTCGCTGACCCGAGCGCTCTCCACCTCGTCTTGCTCGCCCAGCGCCGCGGTCAGCGTCGACTCGGCTCCCAGCACCCGGGTCGAGACCAGCTGCTCGAGTGCGGATCGCAGCTGTGCGGTCGCCTCGCCGGCCCAACGATCCAACAATGCGCGATCGCGCAGCAGGCCGCGGGTGCCGACCACCCAGACGGTCAGCGCAAGCCCGATCGCCGCGCATGCGACGGCCCCAGCCAGCGTGAGGCCGGGAGTCAGGTCGGCCAGCAACCGGCTCAGCGTCAACGCCACACCTAACCCGAACCCCGCGCCCACCAGCATCATCAGCCGGGTTTCCAGCCGCCGCGACTTCAGCTGCGGCGCCGGTACCTCGATCGTCGGCAGCGCGGCGGGCCCGGGCGGCTCGACCGCCAGTCCCAGGCTTTTCGCGACGTCAGCCAAATGTGTGGTGGTGCCCTCGTCCACCTCGGTGATTACCTCGTCGAGGCGGCCGCGGGTGTAGGCCTCGAACCCCGGCAGCTGGCGCCGGGTTAGGCCTGCCGCGTCTTCCTGCAGCTCGGAGCGCACCGAGGCGCAGCGGTTGCGGGCGAAGTATGACAGCTGGACCCGAGCCTGCTGGGTCTGGCTGCGCAGCGCGATCGTGCGTTCCGACTTCGACAGCCGTCGCTGCCGCAGGATTCCGCTGCGCTGCTCTCGCAACGCCTCGACCCGCGCCCGCCGACCCGCGCCATCGGCATCCCGGTCGTAGCGATCGGCGACGTTCTGCAGTCGGGATTCCCAGGCCCGCAACCTGTTTCGTCGCGGAAGGTCGGTGTCGGCGAGCTGTTCACGCACGGCGGCGGCGAGGTCGTCGACTCGTGGTTCACCGCGCTCGGGCAGGGCAGCGGCGCCGACCCACGGCACCTCGCGGTAGCGCGGCGCGTGCGCCGCCAAAACGTCGCGGTCGGCGGCCAGGACATCACGCCAGCCGCGATACACGTCGATCTTCGACACCACACCGATGACCGCGTCGGTATCGGCGGTCGCGGCGTCAAGCAGCGCGCAGTCGGACTCGGTCAATGCGGCCGCCGCCGAGACGACGAACACCACCGCCATGGCTGCTTCGCCCGTCGCCAGGTCGGCCGACTCGACGAACGTGCGCTCGGGCAGCCGTTCGCTCAGCGCCGCGACCACGCCGCTGACCCCGGCCAGCCACGGCCCGGTCACCAGGACCACGTCGCGGCGCTGCGTGGTGGGCGCACCCAGGCGCGGACCGATGGCCGCCACCATCGCATCTACTGCGTCTTCTGCGGCGGTTGCGCCATTGCCTGCCTGGCTTATGCGCCGCTCCTCCTCATCGCTGCGCTCTGCATCGTCGTCGGCGCGGTCGGTCACGCTGAACTCCCGACCTTCGACCATAGCCGCAGCGATCCCCTGACGATGTCCGCGCCACAGGCGCGGTGCAAGCCTGTCACGGGGCCACCGCTGTAGCGTTGCCAGCCCTTGGCGCGGCGCAGATACGCCGCGGCACTGTCGCAGCGATCGACGCTCATGCCGGCCGCCTCGACGACGTCGACAGCGTCCGCCATCCGCGCGACTACCGTGTCGTCGCGAGACAGGAATTCGCCGACTCGCGCGTCGGTGACAGCCAACGTCTCCAATTCGGCGACGGCGTCCAGCATGCGCCGGTAGCGCACCTGCGCGCCGGCCGACCCGATCTTGTTGACGACGTCGTCAATACAGCTCAGTTGGCGCAACACGGCGCGAGCCTGATCGCGGGTCGCGCCGCGACGGATCGCGGCCACGGCCTGTTCGACGCCGAACCTGTCGAGGGCGTCAAGCAGCCGCGTCCGTAGCTCCGCCGCCACCGGGTGTCCGCCGGGTCGGCCGGCCAGCACCCGCAGCGCAGTCCAGAGCGTGTCGTCGAGCACATCGTCGAGTACGGCGACCGCGAGCAATCCCACCACCGGCTCGATCGGTAGACCGATACGCGGTGAAAGCTCGGCGCAGCGGGTTCTCGCCGCGCTGGCGATCAGATCCGCCTTGTTCAGCACCGCCACGACCGGCCGACCGGCCGCGGCGATCGCGTCACAATCCTCGGGTTTGACCACTTCAGCGATGACGTAGACGTCAACGTCGGCTTCCGCTGACGTCACTGTGAATGTTCCGCGCATCTCCGCAGCGCGCGCCAGCGCGTGCGCCACGGTGCTGCGGCCCACGCCGCGACGTCCGGATACGGCCACCCGCAGCGGCGCATCGAGCCGATCGGCGATCGCGGTGCAGCGGGAGTTCGCCACCTCGGTGGCGAATCGCTTCAGCTCATCGACGAAAATCTGACGCCCCTGTCCGATCTTGTGCTTCGCCGGCTAGATCCGTACCCGCAAAATGCCGGTATTACTCCAGGACTGCCTATTGTCGCCGAGTGGTGACAACGCGACGGGCCGGGTCTGCCGCTCGAATGGTGACATCTGCGCCGCCTGGATGCGAGCCACCCGCTACCAGTCGAAGGCAACTGTTGGGTATCAATCTGGGCTGCGGGAGGCAACATCATCGATTAATGGGTAACGATGAACGGATGCGTGCGCAGCCCCCGGTGGAAGCGGCCACACCGCCGACACCGCCGCCAGACACCCTGCCTGCGGCGCACTCTGCCGGCGGATATCGGCGGACCACCAGCTTCCGGTCGCGGCGCTCGGCGTTGTCGCCCGCCCAGCAGCGGACCTGGGAGCGGTTGTGGCCCGAACTCGGGATGATGGCCGCGCCGCAGCACAGCCCCGATGCGTCGGACGAGCCGCTGGATGCCCGCGCCTGGTTCGGCCGTGATGCTCCGCTCGTACTCGAAATCGGCTGTGGCACAGGAATTTCCACGCTGGCGATGGCGCGCGCGGAGCCGGAGGTCGATGTTATCGCCGTCGAGGTTTATCGCCGCGGGCTGGCACAGCTACTCTCCGCCATCGACCGGGAAAACGTCACCAATATCCGGTTGATCCGCGGGGACGCCGTCGACGTGCTGGAAAACCTGATCACACCGGGCTCGCTGAGCGGAGTCCGGGTGTTCTTTCCCGATCCATGGCCCAAAGCCCGGCACCACAAGCGCCGACTGCTCCAGCCCGCCACGGTTGCCCTGATCGCTGACCGGCTCCGTCTCGGAGGTGTGCTGCACGCCGCCACCGATCATGCGGGGTATGCCGAGCAGATCGCCGAGGTCGGTGACGCCGAACCCCGCCTGGCGCGGGTCGGAGCGGCCCGCGTCGACCTGGCGATCTCGGTCGTGCGCCCGACTACAAAATACGAAGACAAGGCACAGCACTCCGGTAGCGCCGTCTCCGAATTGCTCTGGGAAAGACGACAACCATGAGCCTGACCGAAGAAACAACCACCGAACCGGCACCGCCGCCGGGCGAGGCTATGCCCAACGTCGAATCGACCGCTCAGCGGGTGTTGCTGGTGTGGGACGCGCCGAACCTGGACATGGGCCTTGGATCGATCCTGGGCCGCAGGCCCACCGCACTGGAGCGCCCGCGCTTCGACGCGCTCGGCCGCTGGTTGCTGGCCCGCACCGCCGAGGTCGGCGCCAATCGAGGGGACGTCTCGGCCGAACCCGAGGCCACAGTGTTCACCAACATCGCGCCGGGCAGCGCTGAGGTGGTCCGGCCGTGGGTGGATGCGCTGCGCAATGTGGGATTTGCCGTCTTCGCCAAGCCCAAGCTCGACGAAGACAGCGATGTCGACAGCGACATGCTGGAGCACATCGCGCAGCGCAGCGCCGACGGCCTGGCGGCGCTGGTGGTGGCTTCCGCCGATGGTCAAGCTTTCCGCCAGCCACTTGAGGACATCTCGCGTGGCGGGGTACCCGTTCAGGTGCTCGGATTTCGCGAACATGCTAGTTGGGCGCTAGCGTCGGATACCTTGGAGTTTGTTGACCTGGAGGACATCGCGGGTGTTTTCCGGGAGCCGCTGCCGCGGATCGGCCTCGATTCGCTGCCTGAGAAGGGGGCGTGGCTGCAACCGTTCCGGCCGCTGTCTGCGTTGCTGACCTCGCGTGTCTGACACTGGAAAACCAATACCCGAGCCGCAACAGATGCATTAAGGAGAAACGTGTTCGCCTGGTGGGGTCGAACTGTTTACCGCTACCGGTTCATCGTAATCGGCGTCATGGTGGCGCTGTGCCTCGGCGCGGGCATCTTCGGGATCAGCCTCGGCAAGCACGTGACGCAGAGCGGTTTCTTCGACGACACCAGTCAGTCGGTCAAGGCGTCCGTACTCGGCGACGACACCTATGGCCGCGACCGGACCAGCCACATCGTGGCTACTTTCACCGCTCCGCAAGGCAAGACGGTCGACGACCCGGACTGGTCGAAGCAGATCAAGGATCAGCTCGACAAGTTCAAAAAAGACCATCCCGACCAGGTACTCGGCTGGGTCGGCTACCTCGCGGCACCGAATTCCACCGACCCGGTTGTCAAAGGCATGGCGACCGAGGACAAGAAACACACCTTCGTGTCCATCCCGCTCAAGGGCGACAGCGACGACTCCATCCTCAACAACTACAAGGAGATCGCGCCCGACCTGCAAAAGCTCGATGGCGGCAAGGTCGGAGTCGCCGGCCTCGAGCCGGTGGCCAACGGCTTGACCGGCACCATCGAAAAAGACCAACAACGGATGGAAGTTCTGGCCCTGCCGTTGGTGGCGGTGGTGTTGTTCCTGGTTTTCGGCGGGGTGATCGCTGCCTGCCTGCCGGTTATGGTCGGCGGTCTGGCTATCGCCGGCGCGCTGGGCATCATGCGATTCATCGCGATGTTCAGTCCGGTGAACTTCTTCGCCCAACCGGTGGTGACGATGATCGGCCTGGGTATCGCCGTCGACTACGGGCTGTTCGTGGTGAGCCGGTTCCGGGAGGAGATCGCCGAGGGCTACGACAGCGAGGTCGCCGTTCGCCGCACGATGATGACGGCCGGGCGCACCGTGACGTTCTCGGCGGTGCTGATCGCGGTTTCCGGCGCCAGCATGCTGGTGTTCCCGCAAGGCTTTTTGAAATCGCTGACCTATGCCGTCATCGCGGCGGTCATGCTGTCCGCGATCTTGTCGATCACGATCCTGCCGGCCGTGCTGGGTATCCTCGGCCATCACGTCGACGCGTTGGGCGTGCGGACCCTGTTGAAGGTGCCGTTCTTGGCGAATTGGAAGCCGTCGCGGGTATATCTGAACTGGCTAGCTGGCCTGCTGCAAAAGACCAAGACCCGGGAAGAGGTCGAGCAGGAGTTCTGGGGCAAGCTCGTCAACCGGGTGATGAAGCGCCCGTTGGTGTTCGCCATTCCGATCGTGGTCGCGATGATCCTGCTGATCATCCCGCTGGGCAACCTGAAGCTCGGTGGCTTCAGCGAGAAGTACCTCCCGCCGAGCAACCCGGTCCGGCTGGCACAGGAGAAATTCGACCAGCTATTTCCGGGCTACCGCACGCAGCAGCTCACCATGGTGATCGAAAGCAACAACGGCGGCAAGGTCACCGATCAGCAGGTCGCCGAGATCCGCAACGACGTCGGCTCGATCAGCGGGTTCACTGACAAGAGCTGGCAGGAACGCCCCTGCCCGACCGTCGCCGATAATCCTTGCGTCGCAGGACCCAATGCGACCAGCCATCCCAAGAACGCCTCGGTACGGGTAATCCAGAACGGGCTGGTGAACCCCAATGACTCGGCCAAGAAAATCAACGAATTGCGGGCCATCTCCGCACCGAAGGGGCTGACCGTTTTGGTGGGCGGCACACCCGCGCTCGAGCAGGACGCCATCCACGGCATTTTCAGCAAGCTGCCGCTGATGCTGGTCATCCTGTTGACGACCACCACGCTGTTGATGTTCCTGGCGTTCGGATCGCTGGTGCTGCCGATCAAGGCCACGGTGATGAGCGCATTGACGCTCGGATCGACGATGGGCATCTTGACGTGGATTTTCGTCGACGGCCACTTCGCCAAGTTGCTGAACTTCACGCCGACGCCGCTGACCGCGCCGGTGATCGGTCTGATCATCGCGGTCGTCTTCGGTTTGTCGACCGACTACGAGGTGTTCCTGGTGTCCCGGATGGTGGAGGCTCGAGCGCGCGGCATGTCGACTGCCGAGGCCATCCGGATCGGTACCGCGGCCACCGGTCGGATCATCACCGCGGCGGCGACCGTGCTCGCCGTGGTCGCCGGCTCGTTCATCTTCTCCGACCTGGTGATGATGAAATACCTGGCGTTCGGGTTGATGGCAGCATTGCTGTTGGATGCCACAGTCATCCGGATGTTCCTGGTGCCGTCGGTGATGAAGCTGCTCGGCGACGACTGCTGGTGGGCTCCGATGTGGATGAAGCGCCTGCAGAACCGCATCGGGCTCGGCGAGATTCATCTACCCGACGAGCGCAAGCGGCCCGTCGCACGTTCCCGTGCCGAGCGGCCGGCGGTCGCCGCGCCCACCCCCGCGACCACGACACCGCGTCCACCGCACGACCCCACCCACCCGGGCGCTGAGACTCCAGCGGCTCCACCCGTTCCGCCGAGGCCGGGCAGACCTGCCGGGCCGGCCCCTCGGCCGGACTACCGGCCGCCGGCCCAGGACACGCCGTCGGCCGCAGGCACCACGAAGATGCGCGCGCCCGGACGCCCGGAGCCCAAAGAGCCTCCTACGACACGCTTCTCGGCACAGCAGAACGCATCACCGTCTCCCGTCACCGGTCGCCCACCCGCGGCCCCGCCGCCCGGGCCACAGCCGCCCCGCGGCGACGATCGCGAAATAGAGTCCTGGCTCAGCGAATTGCGGGGACCACAGCCGAACGACCGTCCCGCCGATCCACGCGGCACCATGCCGCCGCCGTCGAAGCCGTCTGCCGATCAAACCCGGGCGATTCAGGTTCCCAATGAACACCCGTCGGGGCAACGGCCTAAAGACGAGGACCTAGAAGACCAAGCCACCACCGCCATCCCGACTCCCCCACGGGATGAGAAGGACCCTGACGTCGCCACCCAGAAACTGAACGCCCGCGGCAAAAACACCGACGGCGGCGATCGGACCCGTCAGCGCCGCGGCGGCGGGCTCAGTGCTCAGGATTTGCTGCGCCGAGAAGGCCGGATCTAGCTCTTCGTCGCGCTTTCGGGCTCCGGCTCGTCGGGTTCGGCTTGCATCACCGTCGCCGTGGACTCCGGGTCTTCGATTTGCTTCGCCTCGGCGGCGGGATCGTCGGCCAGCAGCACCTGGAACGCGTTGTTCAAGAACGCAACCGTCGGGACGGCCAGCAGCGCGCCGACGACTCCGGCAAGGACACCGCCCGTCGAGATCGCCAGCACCACCGCCAACGGATGGATCGACACCGCGCGGCCCATCACCAATGGCTGCAGAATGTGCGCCTCGAGCTGGTTCACGCCGATGAGCAAGCCAAGCGTGATGAGCGCATAGACCCAACCCTTCGCGATCAGTGCGACTATCACCGCCAGAAAGCCGCTGACGACGGCACCAACCAGCGGGATGAACGCGCCGAGGAACACCAGCGAAGCCAGCGGCAGCGCCAGCGGCACGCTTATGATGGCCAAACCGGTGCCGATCCCGACAGCGTCGACCAACGCCACCAGGAAAGTGGCCCGCACGTAGCCCACCAGCGAGCCGTATCCCGCGTTGCCCGCGGCGCGTACCCGGTCCCGGACGCCGGGAGGGAAGATCTTCGTGACGTAGGCCCAGATATTGCGCCCGCCGTAGAGGAAGAAGATCAGCGTGAACATCGTCAGCAGTGCCGCGGTGAGGATTTCGGTGACCGTGGCCGCAGTCGAGAGTGCGCCGCTGGTCAACTTCGCCTGGTTGTTCTGCAGTGCCTGAACCGCCGCGTTGCCGGCGTTCTCAATCTGTTGGCGGCTCAGATGCAGCGGCCCCTCGATCAGCCAGTTGCGGGTGGTGTCGATGCTGCGGGTGACCTGGTTGACCAAATCCGGCAAACCGATGATGAACTGGCTGATGACGAATGTCATGATGCCGCCCAGAATCGCGAAGCCGGTCAATAGCACCAGGGCGACCGCGCCACCGCGGGGAGCCCCCCGACGGTCCAGCCAATCCACCGCCTGGACCAGCAATGCGCTCAACATCAGCGCCAGTAGCACCGGTACGACGATGATTTCCAGCCGCGCGATTACCCATAACAGCGCCATCACGGCGGCGAAGATGGCCAATAACCGCCAGGACCAGGCGGCCGTTTTCCGAACGATGGGTTCTACGGACTCGTCGGCGGCCTTCGACGGCATAATCGTCAAGCCTAACCGCCGGACCGTATGTCACCGTGCAAATACAGTGCGGACACCGGTGCCGGGCAGCGATCCTGGTGCGACCCGCGCGGCTACGCTGAATTACGTGTCTCGCGACGCACCGGCCACGAACGTCGACGGTCACGACGAAGAACGGGCCCGCGGCAAGTACTGGTGGGTGCGCTGGGCTGTGCTGGGCGTCGTCGCGATCGTGCTGGCGGTCGAGGTGGCGCTGGTGTGGGACCAGCTGGCGAAGGCCGCCAAGAGTCTGTTGTCGGCGAAGTGGTACTGGCTGCTGGCCTCGGCGCTGTCGGCGGTCGTCTTGATGCACAGCTTCGCCGAGGTCCAGCGGACCTTGCTGGCATCGGCGGGGGTGCATGTCCGAAAATTGCGGTCGGAAGCCGCCTACTACGCGGCCAATTCGCTGAGCACGACGCTGCCCGGTGGTCCGGTGCTGGCTGCGACGTTTCTGCTTAGGCAGCAACGGATTTGGGGTGCGTCGACGTTGGTGGCGTCGTGGCAGCTGGTGATGTCGGGTGTGCTGCAAGCGGGCGGGCTGGCGCTGCTTGGTCTGGGCGGGGCGTTTTTCCTCGGCGCGAAGAACAACCCGTTCTCGTTGCTGTTTACACTGGGCGGCTTCGTCGCGTTGTTGCTGCTGGCCCAGGCGGTGGCGTCGCGGCCCGAGCTGATCGACGGGATCGGGTGCCGGGTGTTGTCGTGGGTCAACTCGGTCCGCGGTCGACCGGCCGACACCGGCCTGGCGAAGTGGCGCCAGATGCTCGCCCAGCTGGAGTCGGTCAGCCTGAGCCGGCGCGACTTGGCGGCGGCCTTCAGCTGGTCACTTGTCAACCGGTTCGCCGACGTCGCCTGCCTGGGCTTCGCCGCGTACGCGGCCGGGTATCACGCATCGATTGGCGGGTTGACGGTGGCCTGTGCGGCCGCCCGCGCGGTCGGCACGATACCGCTGATGCCCGGTGGCCTGTTGGTCGTGGAGGCGGTGCTGGTGCCCGGTTTGGCCTCCAGCGGGATGCCGTTGTCCGGCGCCATCTCGACGATGTTGATCTACCGGTTGATCAGCTGGTTGCTGCTGGCCGCCGTCGGCTGGGTGGTGTTCTTCTTCATGTTCCGCACCGAGAACGACATCGATATCGACGCTGAGACCCGCGATGCGTCAGCAGCCGACCCCGCCGCGGTGGAGTTGCCCGGGGATGCGCTACAGGGCCCACTGCCGCCACCGGATCCGGCCGCCGAGACTCTGCGCAGAACTAGGCGAACGCCTACCTAACGGCGCTCAGCCCCGGCATCATCGCCGGCCCGGCGGGTGCGGCCGGCGCCGCAGCCGGAACGCCGCCCGAAGGCAGCGCGCCCTGGGCGCCGTTGATGGCCTGCGCCGCGGCATTCGGCAGGCCGCCGGGCAGCCCGCCCGGAAGGCCGCCCTGCGCGCTCTGCATGAAGCCGAGCACCTGAGGAAGGCTGATCGGCAGCTTGCACCGGCTCGACAACCTCGCGAGCGGCAGCGCGATCGTCTGCATGTCGCTCGCCGCCTTGGGATTGGCGTCGAAGTACGCCTTCATCGCGTTGACCGACTGCGGTCCGGCCGGCTCTTGCAAGACACTCGTCATTGCCTGGTTGGTCTCCGGATGCCCGTCCAGGTAGTCGCCGGCGGACCTGGCGACGTTGCCGATCGTCCGCGCCATCTCACTGGCAGCACAGGGATCAGACGCGCCGACCGCCGACGGCGCAGACAGCAGCACCACCGCGGTGACACCACCCAGCGCGGTGGCGGTCAGTACGCCGAACAGCCGTCGGCGCAACGTCGCGCTACTCCCAATCAGGGACGTCATAGGTAGCTCCTTATGGCTTGCCGTTATGGGCTTGCGAATCTGGGTCGGCCCCGCACACGATTGCGATCAGCGGCCGGATATAACAAACCGCTAACGCCCACCGGCCATCCTGCCATCCGTTCCGGCGGGCCCGCCAATTCAGCGCGGAAGAAACTCGTCACATCGACATCGTTGCCGAGTTGTTGCAGCTCAGCGCGCCCGGTCACATAGCTTGCTGGGGTACGCTGACCTGCACGCGACGTTAGCGGCGATCGCAATGGCGCGGCGAAGCCGGGCGCAGCGGGGTCGCCGCTAAACCTGATGCGGGGAGACCGAAATCCAGCACTTCATGATGCGCCTAAGCAGCAACCTGCGCAGATTTCGCTGGCTGGTCTTCACAGGTTGGTTGCTCGCGCTGATACCCGCGATCTACCTGACGGTGACCCAGTCGGGTCACCTTACCGGCGGCGGTTTCGAGGTGGCCGGATCCCAGTCGCTGCGCGTCCACGATCAACTCGAGGCGCATTACCCCGACCAGGGCACGTCGCCGTTGGCGCTAGTCGCGGCGCCGCGCGCGGACGCCAGCTACGAAGATATGAACGCCGCTGCAACGTTTCTGCAGCAAGTCGCCGGCCAGGTCTCCGACGTCGCGGTGGTGAAAAATTCGGCCCAGCCGGCACCGGCGCCCGACCGGCCGTATGTGGTGTCGTTGCGACTGGACTCCTCCAACAACAGCAGCGCCAGCGACGCCGCCAAGAAGCTGCGGGCAAAGGTCGGCGTCCAGGGCGAGCGGCCGGGGCAAATGGAAAACGGCCGGGTCAGGCTGTACGTCATCGGCCAGGGCGCGCTGAGCACGGCGGCGGCGGCCAACACCAAACACGACATCGCCGCGGCGGAACGCTGGAACCTTCCGATCATCCTGATTGTGTTGCTGGCGGTGTTCGGTTCGCTTGCCGCCGCCGCGATCCCGCTGGCCTTGGGCATCTGCACCGTCGCCATCACCATGGGCCTGGTCTATCTGCTGTCGGCCTACACCACGATGTCGGTCTTCGTCACCTCGACGGTGTCGATGTTCGGCATCGCCCTGGCGGTCGACTATTCGCTGTTCATCTTGATGCGCTTCCGCGAGGAACTGCGCGCCGGACGCCAGCCGCAGGAGGCGGTCGATGCGGCGATGGCGACGTCCGGCCTTGCCGTGGTGCTCTCCGGGATGACCGTGGTGGCCTCGCTCACCGGGATCTATTTGATCGACACCCCCGCGCTGACGTCCATGGCCACCGGCGCGATTCTCGCGGTAGCGGTCGCGATGCTGACCTCGACCACCATGACACCCGCGGTGCTGGCGACGTTCGGCCGGGCGGCCGCCAAGAGATCCGCGGTGCTGCACTGGTCGCGGCGACCCGAAACGACGCAGTCGCGGTTCTGGAGTCGTTGGATCGGCGGGGTCATGCGCCGGCCGTGGATCTCGGCGTTGGTGGCATCGGCGGTCCTCATCACCATGGCGGTGCCCGCGCTGTCGATGGTGCTGGGCAACAGCCTGCTTCGGCAATTCGACTCGTCGCATGAGATTCGCGCCGGGGTGTCCGCGGCGGCCGAGGCGCTGGGGCCCGGCGCGCTGGGCCCGGTGCAGGTGCTGGTGACTTTCCCCAACGGGGACGCGTCCTCGCCCACGCACACTGCGACCCTGACGGCGGTCAGCCAAAAGATGGCGCAGGCGCCCGGCCCCAGCGTATCGGTGGCACCGCCGGTGTTCGCCGACAACAACACCAGCGCGATGTTGTCCGGTGTGCTGTCAGTGGATCCCGAGGACCTGGGCGCGCGCAGCAGCATCGCGTGGATGCGGGCCCGCCTACCCGCGGCAGGCGAGGGCTCGGCACAGGTGGACGTCGGCGGACCGACGGCGCTGATCAAAGACTTCGACGACCAGGTGTCCAGGACCCAACCGCTGGTCTTGGTTTTCGTCGCGCTGATCGCGTTCGTCATGCTGCTGATCTCGATTCAGTCGGTGTTCTTGGCGTTCAAGGGCGTGCTGATGACGGTGTTGTCGGTGGCCGCGGCATACGGCAGTTTGGTGATGGTCTTCCAGTGGGGCTGGCTGGAGAAGCTGGGCTTCGCGCCGATCACCTCGATCGACAGCACCGTTCCACCGCTGGTGCTGGCCATGACGTTCGGCTTGTCGATGGACTACGAGATCTTCTTGCTGACCCGAATCCGGGAACGGTTCCTGCAATCCGGTCACACCCGCGACGCCGTGGCCTACGGCGTAAGTACCAGCGCGCGCACCATCACCAGCGCCGCGCTGATTATGATCGCGGTGTTCATCGGTTTCGCGTTCGCCGGTATGCCGCTGGTGGCCGAGATCGGGGTGGCTTGCGCCGTCGCGATCGCGGTGGACGCCACCGTGGTGCGGCTGGTGATGGTGCCCGCCCTGATGGCGATGTTTGCCCATTGGAACTGGTGGCTGCCCGGTTGGCTGGAACGCATCCTGCCATCGGTTGACTTCGAAAAGCCTTTACCCACAGTCGATCTCGGCAATGTCTTGATGATCCCCGAGGACATCTTGGCGCCTGTAGTGCCCGCCGCAGACCTTCGGATCGTGCTGAAGTCCGCGGCCAGGCTCAAGCACCTGATCCCGGACGCGATTACCGTGGCCGACCCGCTGGCTTTCACCGGATGTGGGCGCAACGGCGCACTGCGGGAACACGTCAAGGGCGGAGATGACGCCAGCACGCATCAATTGGTCGTTGCCGGGACGGCGGCCGGCACCAACGGTCATACGACGACCAAAAAGTTGACCGGCGGCTTGCCGCACCGCAACGGGGCCGGCCGCGCGGCACCGCGCGCGGTCCGGCCCGTACATCCGGTCACGCTGTGGCGCGGCCGGCTCTCGGTCGCTCTCGACGCGCTGGAAACCGAGGCCGAGACCGACCACCCGACGTTCGAGCGGCGCAGCCCGATGGAAATCACCCACGTGCAGTTGCCCACCGGCGACCGGCTGCAGATCCCGACCGGTGCAGAGACACTGCGGCTCATGGGCTACCTGATCATGTCGCGCAACAGCAGCCGGGATTACGCCGAATTTGCCGAGCTGGTCGACACGATGGAGGCCGAGACCGCCGCATTGGTACTGGCCGGGATGGATAGGTATTACTCTGGTCAATCACCCAGGCGGCAATGGATCGCTACCCAGTTGGTCCGGCGGCTCGCGGACCCACATCCGTCGGATCTCGACGACGATAGTTGGCCCGGTCCGGATGGAAAGGCAGACTGGGAGGAGGTCAGGCAGCGCTGCCTGTCGGTGGCAGTGGCGATGTTGGAGGAGGCGAGGTGACGTTGGCACCCGACCGACGCCACGGACCGGCGCCGCATCGATCCCCCGCCCGCCCTCGCAATGCCGAGCGGCCCGTGGAGTTCTGGCCGACCTCGGCCATTCGCTCGGCCCTGGAAGGTGGCGACATCGCCACCTGGAAGCAGATCGCGGTCGCGATCAAACGCGACCCGTACGGGCGCACCGCACGCCAGGTCGAAGAAGTGCTGGAGAGCTCGCGGCCGTACGGCATCTCCAAGGCGCTGGCGGAGGTACTGGACCGCGCCCGCGCACACCTCGAGGCCAACGAGCGCACCGAAGTGGCCCGCCACGTCCGGTTGCTGATCGAGCGGTCGGGGCTGAAGACGCCCGAATTCGCGTCCCGGATCGGAGTGCCCGTCGACGAGCTGGGCGCCTACCTGACCGCCACGACCAGCCCGACGGCATCGTTGATGATCCGGATGCGCCGGCTGTCCGACCGGTTCGCGAAGGCCCGAAATCCACAGCCACCGCAGCAGCCTGGTCCGCGCGCGCCGCACCGGCCGCCCCGCAGCCACTGATGCTCGACCAGCCCGACGATGTGACGCTGCAACGGATCCTGGCCGAGACCCGCACCATCGCGGTGGTCGGCGCCTCGGACAAACCGGCGCGGCCGAGTCACGAGATCTATTCGTATCTGCTCTCGACGGGTGACTACCAGGTTTATGCGATCAACCCGACCATCACCGAGATCGACTGCGCCCCAACCTATCCGCGGTTGGCCGACTTGCCTGTAGTGCCCGACATGGTCGACGTGTTCCGTCGGTACGAGGAGCTGCCATCGGTATTGGCCGAAATCCTGGCCCTTGCGCAACGACCGAAAACCCTTTGGCTGCAAGAAGGTTTATGGCACGAACAAGTGGGCCACGACGCCGAAGCCGCCGGTATGCACGTGGTGATGGATCGTTGCCTCATGGTCGAGCACGCCCGGTTGCGCTGACCGTCGTTAGCGGGCGTTGATCGGCGACACGTCAAGGACCAGCCAATGATCGCCCTGCTTGCTCAGTGTGATCCGTAGCGCCAGCACCGCGTTGCTGGGCGGCTGACCCGGCGTGTTCTGGGTAGCGCGCAGCACCACCGCCACGACGGCCGCAGACGGCCCGATCGCTTCGACGCCGGCTTCCAGCGTCGAAGCCGAAGCGGTGACGTTCCGGTGCGCCAAATCCGCTGTGGCCTTTGCGAAATTGTCCTTGAATGCGGTCGCCTGTTCGGGCACCATCATGGCCGCGGCCCGGTCGATGGAGGCCGTCGGTTCTTGCGGCGAGAAGGTGGCCGTCGCCTCGGCCATCCCGGTCGCTATCCGCACCACCTCCGCCGAGTCGGACTTCAACCGCCGGTCCGGCAACGTCCAGTGGGTGTAACCGGTTAGCACGGCCGACACCACCGCCACCGTGCACAGCGCCACCACCGCTAACCGGAGACCGGGCGCGTCGTCGTCGGTGCCGACGGTCACTGAATCCCGGCGCAGCAGCCAGACATTCACCGCTATCGCTTCGACGATGAGCAGCACCAACACCGAACACGCCGACACCCACCACCGCGGCCAGGCCAGAACGACCCCGATCGCCAGCAGCGCGCAGATCGCGGCCAGCGGCGCGGCGATGTCGAACGCGAAGACTCTCCAGGCGTTTCTCATCGAATGGACTCGAGCCGCGAAATCATCAGCTTGCCGTCCACGTCGGAGACGCCTAACCGCAGGTTCCAGTGCACGGTCTGCGGCTTGCCGCCGGCGTTCTCACTGACCGACGTGGCGACCACCATCACCGTTTCTGTCCGACGGGCGATCGAGGCCGGCAGTTGCTCCGCGGGCCGGGGAGTGCCGGGCTGGGCGTCGAGGTCGTGGTGCACGGCTTCGACCGCGACCGCCTCGACCTGACCGTGGCTGGTCGATTGCAGCCGCTGGACCACTTGCTGATAGGGCTGCATGGCCGAGTCGAAATCGGCGTTGAGTTCCCCGACGGTCCCGTCGTGCAGCCGCTGCAGGCTGGCCGCGATGTTGCCGGTGTTCATATTGATCAGCACGCCCGTCCAGTCGACGGCGGCTTGCATGACTCGGCTTCGGTAACCGCGCTCGTCAACGTCGCTGCGGTGCGTCACCCAGATGACCGCGGCCAGGGCGATAGCCGCCACGGTGAGCGCTCCCAACGCTGCCGAAGCGACGCCATAACCGGAGATGGCCGGGCCGTGCACGTCGTCGGGCGCCGCCTCGTCGTCGCCGTCGTCGGCGGCTGGCCTGGTCTGCTCGGCGTCGGGCATGGCCGTGAGCCTAGCCGGGCGACGATGCAGAGCCCGCAGGGCGATGAGGAGAAGCCCGGCGATCCGATACAGCCTGGCGGCTTAAGGAACAATGGTGGCGTGACGGTAGAAGCTATCCGCTCGGGCATCGACCTGAGCCATGTCGACGCTCGTGCCCGCCCCCAAGACGACCTGTTCGGCCATGTAAACGGCCGCTGGTTGGCCGACTATGCGATCCCGGCCGACCGCGCCACCGACGGCGCCTTCCGCTCGTTGTTCGACCGGGCAGAGGTCCAGGTGCGCGACCTGATCACCGAAGTCAGCGAGAAGATATCGGCGCCCGGCACCGACGAGCAACGCATCGGCGATCTGTACGCCAGCTTCCTGGACGATGAGACGGTCGAACAGCGGGGCGTGCAACCGCTGCTCGACGAGTTGGCGGCGATTGACGGCGCCGCCGACCCGGACGCGCTCGCGACCGTTGTCGGTGCCCTGCAACGTACCGGCGTGGGCGGTGGGGTCGGTGTGTACGTCGACACCGACTCCAAGAACTCCACCCGCTACCTGGTTCACGTCAGCCAGTCGGGGCTGGGACTGCCCGACGAGTCCTACTATCGCGACGAGCAGCATGCCGAGCTGCTGGCCGCCTACCCGGATCACATCGCCCGGATGTTCGCGCTCGTCTACGGCGGCACGCCCGACGATCATCGCCAGACCGCGTCACGGATCGTGGCGTTGGAGACCAAACTGGCCGCCGCGCACTGGGATGTGGTCAAGCGGCGCGACGCCGACCTCACCTACAACCTGCGCACCTTCGCCGATCTGCAGACCGAGGCAGTGGGCTTCGACTGGCCGGCCTGGGTGGCGGCGTTGGGCAGCACACCCGAAGCCGTCGCTGAACTTGTTGTGCGCCAACCGGATTACGTGACGACGTTCGCCGAACTCTGGCGCAACGAGGATTTCGACGACTGGAAGAGTTGGGCGCGCTGGCGCCTTATCCACGCCCGCGCCGGATTGCTCACCGATGCGCTGGTAGCCGAGGACTTCGCGTTCTATGGCCGCAGGCTTACCGGCACCGAGCAGATCCGCGAGCGCTGGAAGCGCGGAGTCGGGCTGGTGGAAGGCATGCTGGGCGACGCCGTCGGAAAGCTTTACGTCCAAAAGCATTTCCCGCCCGATGCCAAGGCACGCATCGACGCGCTGGTCGCTAACCTGCGTGAGGCGTATCGGGTCAGCATCAGCAACCTGGACTGGATGACCCCGGAGACGCGGCAACGCGCGCTGGTCAAACTGGACAAGTTCACCGCCAAAGTCGCCTACCCGAACAAATGGCGGGACTACTCGAAGCTGGTGATCGACCGCGGCGACCTCTACGGCAACTACCGGCGCGGCAACGAGGTCAACTCCGACCGGGAGATGGCCAAGCTGGGTGGCCCGGTCGACCGCGACGAGTGGTTCATGACCCCGCAGACCGTCAACGCGTACTACAACCCAGGCATGAACGAAATCGTCTTCCCCGCAGGCATTTTGCAGCCACCGTTCTTCGACCCCGACGTCGACGACGCCGCCAACTACGGCGGTATCGGCGCGGTGATCGGCCACGAAATCGGGCACGGGTTCGACGACCAGGGCGCCAAATACGACGGCGACGGCAATCTGGTCGACTGGTGGACCGACGACGACCGCACCGAGTTCGGCGCCCGTACCAAAGCGCTGATCGAGCAGTACGATGTCTACACGCCGCGCGGGCTGGACAACGGCCACCACGTCAACGGCGCGTTCACCGTGGGCGAGAACATCGGCGATCTGGGCGGTCTTTCCATCGCGCTGTTGGCCTATGAGCTGTCGCTCAACGGCGAGGCCGCTCCTGTCATCGACGGCCTCTCGGGCGTGCAGCGGGTGTTCTTCGGCTGGGCGCAGGTGTGGCGCACCAAGTCACGGGACGCCGAGGCGATACGGCGGCTGGCCATCGACCCCCACTCGCCGCCGGAGTTCCGCTGCAACGGCGTCATTCGCAACATCGACGCCTTCTACGACGCGTTCGGCGTCGCCGACAAGGACGAGCTGTACCTGGACCCGCAACGCCGGGTCAGGATCTGGAATTAGGCGGCCCGAGCGCTAGATCAGGGCAGAAGGCTCCAGCCTCGCCACGTTTTCCATGCCGGCAACTTTGTAGTCGACCCCCCAGGGACCGCGTAACTTAGCCCGAGGAACATACAGGCGGGGTACAAGCCCCCGAGCCAAAGGGATACGGTAGTCATCCCGGGCCAGAACGATCCCTGCGTCAATGCCGCGGCGAACAGCGTTCCCACAATGGCAAAGATGACGACGTGGTAGGAGGTCGCGCCAAGCCTTTGAAGCGAGTACTTGATTCGGATCGCGTCTTCCGGTTTTTCAAGGGAGCGCGTTTTTTGAACCCTGGCATCGGCATCGGCGAATCTCTTGTCCGCGGTTTCCTCTGGAAGCGTGCGACCGCAGAATCGGACCACACCACAGTAAGCCAATCGAGCGATAATATATACACCGAGTAAAAGGCCGATAATGCCCCAGGTCGCCGCGACCGAAAACTTCTCGTCAACGGCTTGTCTCGTCAAAACAACCGCAAGTAGCGTCAATAATGCTATAGCGACGGCGATGCAAATCTCGTCGCGCGCGCGCTCTGCGCGTTTGTATTTCCGGACGTCGAGTGGAGTGCGAGACTCCAAGACGGCCGGGGTAGGCCCAGTGTGTGAAGCAACATTCACTCGCGTGGTATCACGCGGGGTATACCCAATGCATGAAGCAACGTTTTCTCGCCTGGCAGCAAGTGTGCGGGAGATAACAAGATACGCAGTACGGACGACGACGTATAGGCCGAAAAGGAACACAAAGAACATCTCGTACCACTTGATGTGGAGGAATTCAAAAGACGGGTAAACCGTTTTGCCCCACCAACTCTTCCTGGTGGTGGTGGCTTTAAGGTAGACAATTGCGGCGGAAAGTAGCCAACATGTCATCGCTGTGGTACCGCCGAGCGAGAGGCATCCGCACAAACTGATGAAGAATCTGCGGGTTTTTTCTACCCTTTCCATCGGACGGTTTATCTCGAGCAGCTTCACCGCCAGGTTGTCGCTGTAACTTACGAGCGCCCATCCTAAGCCACACAGGAGGACGGCGGCGCCGATTAATAGCAGCGCGAATGCAGAGAGCCATTGGCCCCACATTTGGCCACAATATCCCGAGACAGGTTGCGAGCCCGCCAATACGGTGAAGAGATAGCTGGATAGCGTCAGGGCTGGTACCCCAGAAGCGAACAACGCGAACGTGTCGGGATCGGACCGATCATTCCATTGTGCGAGCAGCGCCGTTGCAGCGACGATCAGGAAGCCGGCCAATACTCCGGCGAGTGTCGAATCGGCACCCGCACCCGCCATGATGCTCCAGCCCACGTTGGCGCTACATGGATCATCAGCCATGACCGATTCTTAGCAGCAAAATAAAGGGACGGTACGAAAACCGCACATTTATTGGCGCAGGCATCATCCCGCCTTGATTTCGCTAGTGTCAGCTTATTAGAGCTGCCAGTCGTTCGAGCCGTCGTTCTTCGAGTAGGTCCCGACGGAGTTCTTCACGATGACGGGGTCGCCGGCGCCGAAGTTGGTGAAGAACCACCTTGCGTTGGACGGGCTGATGTTGATGCAGCCGTGGCTGACGTCGCGCTTGCCCTGGTCAGACACCGACCACGGCGCGCTGTGCACGTAGTCACCGCTGTTGTCGAACTGCACGGCGTCCTGAACGTCCACCTTGTAGCCGTACGTCGAGTTGACCGGCACCCCGTACGTCGACGAGTCCATGACCACCTTGGCCTTCTTGTCGAGCACGTAGTAGGTGCCGTTCGGCGTCTGGTGTCCACCCGCAGCCATACCCATCGACATCGGGAAGGTCTGCTCCACTGTTCCGTTGCGGGCGACGGTCAGCGTGTGGGTGGCGTCGTCGGCGGTGGCGATCAGCGAATCGCCGGTGACGAAGTTGTTCTGGGTGCCCGCGGCGTCGACGTGCACCGCGGTGTGCGCCGGCCAGAAGCTCAGCGGGCGCCACCGCACCTGGCTGGGGGTTAGCCAGTAGAACTTGCCGGACACCGGCGGGGTCGATGACACATGGATCGCCTGTTCGGCCATCGCCTTGTCAGCGATCGGGCGGGCGAAGTTGATGATGATCGGCTCGCCGACCCCGACCGTCGCGCCGTTGACCGGGTTGAAGGTGGGCGGCACGAAAGGCGGCTCGCCGACGAACGGCTGCGGGTTCTGCCCGACAACCGGCCCCGCCGGAACGGCGGCCGGCGTCGCTCCAGGCACCGCTCCCGGCGCCGCCGCCGGCGGGGCCAACGGGTCGCCCGGCGCGGGCGGGAGTGCAGGGATCCCCGGCGCCGGCGCCGGCGGTGCCGCAAGCGGGTCAGCGGGCGGCGGCGGTGCCGGCGGCGCAGGGGCGTCCACGCCCGGCGCGGGCGGTGGCGGCGGTGCCGGCTCCGGGTCAGCCAACGCCGAACCGCACGCCAATGTCAGTGCGGCGGTCATTCCCGCCGCGCTCAGCGCAGCGACGAAAGGAGTCACGGTCCTTCGCGACATATGTATTCCTCCAGTCACGTCTCAACCCAGTATGCCTAGCGGTTACACCGTCTACTAATTCGGCAGTCTTGATTTAGCCGCCACGCTGGCCCCTTATAGGCCGCTGACCTGCGGTGTTGTCGATCGTTACGACAGATTCTACCGGTGCCCGTCAGCGGGGACGTCAAACAACTGTCTCTCGGCGGTCATCCCGGCGCCTGCGGCGCCGATCAGGACCGCTGACGCGGCCAACATCGCCAGCACGCTGCGTTCGTACAGCAGCCCGCCGGCGAAGGATCCGGCCATGATGCCGATCTGGAAGGCCGCCATGTACAGCCCGGACGCCCCGTCCGGGTCGTCGGCTCCGGCGCGCATCGCCGCAGCTTGCAGCATTGGAGACACACCGTTGGCGGTGGCACCCCACAACGCGATCGCGGCGATCCCGATCGCTTCGATCTCTAAGCCCGCCGCTACGTGCGAACCGTGCAAAGCCAGCGCGATCAGCACCAGGAACGTCCCCCACAGGGCCGCCATGCAGCTGATGACCGCCGCTCTGGGCCGATGGTCCGACGGCCGGGCGATCAGCGGCATCGCCAACAGTCCCGCGACGCCATAAGCGGCGAGCAACCAGGCAATAGCCGGTCCCCGCACACCGACGACGTCACGGATGATCACCGCGATATAGGTGTAGGAGATGTAGTGGCCGGTGACCGCGACCATGGTGAGCAAGCTCACGATGACCAGCCGCCGATTGCGATAATGCCCCGCCCCCGACCCGACGTGGGCCAGCTGCTCCTGGGTCAACGTCAGCACCGGCAGTACGGCCCAGGCCGCCACCGTGACCACGGCGGCTACCGCGGCCACCGCGACGACAGCAACCCGCCAGCCCCACAGCAAGCTCATCGCCGCCGTGGCCGGGCTTCCGACCACCACCGCCAGGCTGATGCCGACGTAGATCATCGTTGTCGCACGTCCGGAGTGGCTGGCCGGGACCAGCCGAGTGGCGATCGGTGCGAGGACCGACAACATTAGGCCGTGCGTGATCGCCGAGAGCACCCGGCCACCGGCCAGCACGGCGAAGTTGGGCGCCACCGCCGAGATGAGCTGGGATGCGGTCAGGCACGCCAAGGACAGCAGCAGCGCACGGCGCCGCGGCCAATGCGCGGTCCAACGGACCAGCGGAATCGTGGTCACCGCCGCCACCAGCGCGTACCAGGCCAGCAACGTGCCGACCATGGGCACGCTCACGTGCAGGCCGCGCGCGATCGCGGGCAGCGCACCGACCGGCAGAATTTCGGCGGTCACATAGATGAAGGCCGCCGCGGCCAACACGGCCAACTGCATCGCGATCCGCGGTGTCCACGGCCCGCTCGAAGCGGCGCGGCCTTCCTGCGTTGGGGGGTTAGTCCGCCAGCGGCGCAATCGCGCTGCTCCGTAGGTACGGGCTGGCCCCACGGCCACTACTCAACCATGCAATGCGCTGATCGCGTTAGCGCTCAGGACCGGACGAGTCGCGCGATCGCGGCGGAGGCTTCGGCCAGCTTCTCGTCCGCCTCGCTTCCGCCCTCGGCGACCGCGCGGCTGACGCAGTGTCCCAGGTGCTCGTCGAGCAGGTTCAGCGCCACCGATCGCAGTGCGTTGTTGGCGGCGCTGATCTGGGTGAGGACGTCTATGCAGTATTTGTCGTCTTCGATCATCTTGGCGATGCCACGCACCTGCCCCTCGATGCGCCGCAGCCGTTTGGCGTAGTTGTCCTTCTGCGACGAGTATCCGCGTGCGGGTGTCATCTCATCTCCAGCATCTTGGTGTCGATCTCGGCGTAACGGCGCCGGTATTGAGACCATTCTCAATGCCAGCTTGAGCGATCTCGACGCCGACCCCGGCGAATCGGCTTCTCGCCAGCATATTCTATACCCCACCGGGGTATCTAAATTGATTTTGGGACACCGGGCACCCCACGCATACTTAGACAATGCGCGATACCAGCAATCCGTCGTCCGCCGTCGATATCAAACCCCGCAGCCGTGAGGTCACCGACGGCCTGGAGAAGGCCGCCGCACGTGGCATGTTGCGGGCGGTAGGCATGGACGACGACGACTTCGCCAAGCCCCAGATCGGAGTGGCCTCGTCGTGGAACGAGATCACGCCCTGCAACCTGTCGTTGGACCGGCTGGCGAAGGCGGCAAAGGACGGGGTGTTCGCCGCGGGCGGCTATCCGCTGGAGTTCGGCACGATTTCGGTGTCCGACGGTATCTCGATGGGCCACGAGGGCATGCACTTCTCGCTGCCGTCTCGTGAACTGATCGCCGACAGCGTGGAAACCGTCATGCAGGCCGAACGCCTGGACGGATCGGTGCTGCTGGCCGGGTGTGACAAATCGCTGCCCGGGATGCTGATGGCCGCGGCGAGACTGGATCTGGCGGCGGTGTTCCTCTACGCGGGCACAATACTTCCCGGTCGCGTCAAGCTGTCCGACGGCAGCGAGCGCGAGGTCACCATAATCGACGCGTTCGAGGCGGTCGGCGCGTGCGCTCGCGGTCTGATACCGCGCGAGGACGTCGACGCCATCGAGCGGGCTATCTGCCCCGGCGAGGGCGCCTGCGGCGGCATGTACACCGCGAACACCATGGCCTGTGCCGCCGAGGCGCTGGGCATGTCGCTGCCGGGCAGCGCCTCGCCACCGGCGACCGACCGTCGCCGCGACGGATTCGCGCGCCACAGCGGGGAAGCCGTCGTCGAACTGCTGCGGCGCGGCATCACCGCCCGCGACATCCTCAGCAAGCAGGCGTTCGAGAACGCGATCGCGGTGGTGATGGCGTTCGGCGGGTCGACCAACGCGGTGCTGCATCTGCTGGCGATCGCCTACGAGGCCAACGTCAAATTGTCGCTCGACGACTTCAGCCGGATCGGTGCACGCGTGCCACACCTGGCCAACGTCAAGCCATTCGGCCAGCACGTGATGTCCGACGTCGACCACATCGGCGGTGTTCCGGTGGTGATGAAGGCCTTGCTCGATGCCGGCCTGCTGCACGGCGACTGCTTGACGGTGACTGGGCGTACCGTCGCGGAGAACCTCGCGCACATCGCGCCGCCGGATCCCGACGGCAAGGTGCTGCACGCTCTCGACCATCCGATCCACCCCACCGGGGGGATCACCATCCTGCACGGGTCGCTGGCGCCCGAGGGCGCCGTAGTGAAGACGGCGGGTTTCGACGACGACGTGTTCGAAGGCACCGCAAGGGTTTTCGATCGGGAGCGGGCCGCGTTGGACGCCTTGGCCGACGGCACCATCACCCACGGTGACGCGGTGGTGATCCGCTACGAAGGCCCCAAGGGCGGCCCTGGGATGCGGGAAATGCTCGCTATCACCGGCGCCATCAAGGGCGCCGGGCTTGGCAAGGACGTGCTGCTGTTGACCGACGGCCGGTTCTCTGGCGGCACCACCGGCCTGTGCGTGGGGCACGTCGCGCCCGAGGCGGCCGACGCCGGACCGATCGCCTTCCTGCGCGACGGCGACCGAATCCGGCTCGACGTCGCCAAGAGCACCTTGGACGTGCTGGTCGACCCCGACGAGTTCGCTTCCCGCCGTGAGGGTTTCACCCCGCTGCCACCGCGGTACAGCACTGGAGTGCTGGCCAAGTACGTCAAGCTGGTGGGTTCGGCGGCGATCGGAGCGGTCTGCGGCTAAATCGGGGCCGCAGAACATTTTCCGGCCAGAAGTCCTGCCGATTAGCGTCCGCTGCTCGCGCTTTGCACGGTCATCCGCATTGTATGCAATGCGCGGTGCAGTTCATGCTTGACGACCTCGCCGTTGGTCCCCAGTTCTGCGGCGATCTGCGTCGTCGTCCGCCCGAGGTAATGGGAGCGGTAGATCATGGCAAGCTGCGGATCGGACAGCTGGGCCATCGCCTCCCGAACAATCGTGGCTTGCTGCTGAGGGTGCCACGCCAAGTCGGTCCGTGGACGTCTCACCGCGGCTTGGCCCCGGTTCGCAGGTGCGACGGGGCAACTCCCCTGCCGGTCGTAAGCGGGATCTTCTGCGGTGCATTCTCGCCCGCAGCGCATCGACGATTCGACGACGGAACCATCCGGATTCACCCTCGCGCCCGCTCCCGGTTACAACTAACCAATAGTTGTACTTGATGTATACAGTTTTGGCCTGACTGTTGTCAATCATGACACCTTGACCAGATTTGTCGTATGCTGTGACGCATGTCGGAAGCGCCGAACTTTCAGGTCGAGGTTCGCGAGTTGTTGCGCGGGCGCGTCTTGGACGCGGCGTATGCGCTGGTCTGCGCCGAGGGTTGGCAGGCGGTGAACATGTCACGCATCGCCGCCACGGTCGGCATCAGCCGACAAGTGCTGTACAAGGAGATCGGCGCTAAGCAGGCACTGGGCCAAGCTCTGGTCCAAAGGGAGACCGACCGATTCATTACCGGGGTCATTTCGGCCATGCATGGCCATCCCGACGACGTGGCCGCCGGTCTTGCGGCCGGCGCGGCGTTCACCATGCGCGCCGGCGCCGACGACCCCCTGGTCAAAGCGAGCCTCACACGTGCTCGCGATACGGAGGTCGGCTTGACTCCGCTACTGACCGAGGGACCGACACCCATCTGGCGGGGTGCAATGGACATGATTGCCGCGGCCGCTCGGGATTTCTATGATCTTCCGGATTTGATCGACCGGCACTTGGACTCGGTCGTCGAAGTCGACGTCCGCCTGACCTTCAGCCATATGCTGCAGCCCATGAGCACCGTCGACGATGCGGCCCGGCAGATCTATACGACTGTGCGCGCGTTGCTCGACGCCGCTACGGCCCAGGGCGAGTAAGAAAGCTGGACATCGGAGATCGACTCGCCCTCGACGTTCCGGTGGGTCAGGCCGGGATGGGTGGCGGACTGTTGGCCGGGGCGGTCACCAAGGCTGGCGGACTGGGCGCGCTGTCGCCGTGTACCTGTCGATACCCTTCGCGCGTCGCAGTATTACTTCACCAACGCGAGCGCGAACCCGTCCCAGTGCTTCGCTCCGACCGTCTGGAGCACTGCGGTGTCAAGCTCCGGGTGCTCACCCATCATCTCCAGCGTTCGTCGCGTCGCCCGTACTTTGTCGTCGGGGTCCGGCGACAAGATCGCGCCATCGCGAATAACATTGTCCACCACGATCACTGAGCCCGGATGGGTCAGCCGAAGGGCCCATTCCAGATAGCCGGCGTTGTTTTCCTTGTCGGCGTCGATGAACACCAGGTCGAAGGGACCGTCGGTCACGGTCGGCAATGTCTCCAGCGCGGGGCCGACGACCACCTCGACCCGATCGCCGACGCCGGCCCGGTCGATGTTGGCCCGCGCCACCTCCGCGTGTGTGGGCTCGTATTCCAGCGTGAGCACCCGCCCGTCGGGACCCACACCCCGGGCCAGCCAAATCGTGCTGAATCCGCCGAGGGTGCCGATCTCCAGCACGCTTCGAGCCTTGATCGCACCAGCCAAAAGGCTCAGAAACTTGCCTTGTTGGGCCGACACCGCGATCCGTGGCAACCCGGCCGCGTCGCTGGCCTCCAGGGCGGCAGACAACGCGGGATCGTCGCCAACCACGATGGTATCGAGGAATTCGTCAACGTCGGCAGGACTCGGCTTCTGGGTCATGAGGCAACGCTAGCCCGCCGCCTTCGCCGACCGCCACTAGATAACGGCGGAGGACTAGATACCCCCATGGGGTATATGCTAGGTTCGTCGTTGTCCACACAATCCCGCCACTCGCGGGTCCCGAGATAGATAAGGGTGGAGTAGATGGCAAACGAGGCAGGAACACTACTGACCTGTTCCCACGAAGGCTGTGGCTGCCGGGTTCGCGTCGAGGTCGAATGCCACTGCGCCGGCGCGGACCAGCCGTACCGGTGCACCTGCGGCGACGAAATGGTCGCCGTCTAACGTTCGGTCGCCGGCTGCGCACGTAAGTGCTTACCGCACACCCTCTTTGGCGTATACCACGCGTAGCACGTGCCCGAGTTCTGGTCCCATGACCAGCTCGGCGAGGGTGCACAGCGTCGCGACGTACTGCGATCCGTGCGGCGGTTGTGCGTCGCACAGATGATGCGCGATCTCATGTAGCACCACCAACTCGCGCATCGCCCAGTCGGCGGTATCGAAGTCGGGAACCGCGATAATGCCTGTGCCGTCGCGGTTTTCGTAGTGTGCTGCGGTAGCGGCCCGCCTCGCCCGCACCGTCAGCAGGGCTACCTTGGGCCACTGTCGTCGTACCGCCGGCAACGCCAGCACATCGTCAACGTAGCGCTGCACCGCCGGGACCGACCCGAACCGCGCCTCCGGCGGCAGTGTCAACTGCGCGCCGAAGAATTCCACGCTGCGTGAGCCGTGTTCGGCGGCGCGGTCGAACAACGTCCGGACGAATTCCTCGGCGGCATAGACCTTGGAGCGCTGCCAATCCCGCGCAGCCGATCCCTCGGCGTTCACCGCTCCAGCGCGGACCGCGCCCCGGATAGCTCGGTGCTGTTTCCCAGTCGCGCCCTCTTACCGGCCCGGTCCCCCGCCCGCCGCGCCGCCGACGAATACCCCGCAGTAGCCCTGCTGGCCTGCCAGGTGCCCCGCGCCTTCGACGCGCCGCGGTAGTGGTCGCGAAGTTCGATTTCCTTGTCCCGCAGCGCGATAGCGGTTCCCGGCGGACGACGACGATCCTTCTTCGCTTCTCGCTGGGTCTGCTCGCGGGCCTCCACCAACCGCTGGCCGATCCGGGCGCCGAATGCCAGCTGGAAATTCAGGCGGGCGGTGATTGTCGGGGTGGGCCGATGCGCCCCCGATGAGATGTAGCCATCCGACGCGCGCACCATCTGAACCACCAGGCTGGCGTACAGCGCGTGGGTCGCGTCGATGTCCTCGGCAAACCCGTAGGCGTACACGAACGTCGAGTTCGATGCCACGTCGCAGCGCACGTCGTTGGCCGACGCGATCACCACGAACAGCTGCACATACGTCCGCAATCCCCGCGTGCCGGCCGCGCCGATGGTGACGGTGCGCTGGACCGGCGTCTGCGCGGGCGTGCGCTTATCGGCATGTGACCGCGCCACAGCCAGGTCGATGGACGTCGCGGTGGCCAGCCGTTGCGCGGCCGCCATGAACGCCTCCGCCTCGTGGGCGTTGTCGGTGCCTTCGGCCTGACGCAGCAGGGCTGCGATGCGCGCCAGCATCTTGTCGTCAGTCATGCCACCAAACTAAAGGAACCGTACGACTTTCCGCCGCGGCGCCTCACAGTCGGGCGTTGATCCACGAGACCACATCGTGGAGCACTTGATCCTGCTCCGGCTCGTTGAACACCTCGTGATACAGGCCGGGGTAGATCTTCAGCTCGACGTCGGAACTGCCGACGGCCTCGACCAACTGGCGGCTGCCGTCGGCGGGGATCAGCCTGTCCTCGGAACCGTGCACGACCAGCAGTGGCGCGGTCAACGAGGCGGCCCGTTGCGGCATCGTCTCGCCGACCGTCAGCAGCGCGCGGGCGATGCCGGCGGGAACCTTGCCGTGATGGACCAGTGGGTCGGTGTTGTAGGCGGTCACCACCGCCGGGTCCCGGGATATGGCGCTGGCATCGAGTTCTTGCAGCGGCAGGCCGGGTGCGATCGCGCCGAGAGTCTTGGCGACCAGCACCAGCAGCGGCGATACGGCGGACTGCGCGGCCACCGCCGGTCCGGACAACACCATCAGGTCGTAGTCGTCCGGGTGTTCGACGCCGTAGGCGAACACAATGCCGCCGCCCATGCTGTGCCCGAGCACGATGCGCGTGGACCCGGGATGTTCTTTGGTGGCGATCCCGACCAGAGTGTCGAAGTCGCCGGTGTACTCGGAGATGTCTTTGACCAGCACTCGCTTACCGCCCGAGCGACCGTGCCCGCGGTGGTCGAGCGCATAGGTCACCAGCCCGTCCTGGCCGAAGCGCGCAGCGACGTGGTCGTAGCGGCGGGCGTGCTCGCCGAGCCCGTGCGACAGGACGACCACCCCACGCGGCGTGACGTCCGGGGTCCAGACGTCGTAGACGATGCGCACGCCGCCGACGCCGTCGAAGGTTCGTTCGTCACGGGTGGTTGTCATCAGGGGCAGCGTAGACCCCGGGTGTCGCAGCCAGTGCGTAATCTCGCTTGAGTGAGCGTGCTCGCCAAGGACTTCGCCGCTGATGACGATGCGGATTTCTCGGCCGCCGCGGAGCCCTACCGGCGTGAACTGCTCGCACATTGCTATCGGATGACCGGTTCGTTGCACGATGCCGAGGATCTGGTGCAGGAGACATTTCTGCGCGCCTGGAAGGCCTACGACCGCTTCGAGGGAAAGTCGTCGGTGCGCACCTGGCTTCACCGCATCGCCACCAACACCTGCCTGACCGCGCTCGAGGGCCGGGCGCGCCGGCCGTTGCCGACCGGATTGGGCGCACCCAGTTCAGATCCGACCGGCGAGCTGATCGAGCGCACTGAGGTGCCGTGGCTCGAACCGTTGCCGGATTCGGTCGATCATCCCGCTGATCCTTCGGTGATCGTCGGCTCACGCGAATCGGTGCGGTTGGCGTTCGTGGCGGCGCTGCAGCACCTCTCACCCCGGCAACGGGCGGTGCTGGTGCTGCGCGACGTGCTGCAGTGGAGGGCCGCCGAAGTGGCCGACGCGATCGGCGCCAGCACGGCCGCCGTGAACAGCTTGCTGCAGCGCGCGCGTTCGCAACTGAAAGCTGCCGGGCCCAGCTCCGAGGACCGTTTGGCCGCGCCGGATTCGGCGGACGCACAGGACCGGCTGACGCGCTACATCGCGGCTTTCGAGACCTACGACATCGACCGGCTGGCGGAGTTGTTCACCCGTGAGGCCATCTGGGAGATGCCACCATTCGTCGGCTGGTATCAGGGCCCGCGGGCAATCATCGCGCTCATCCATCAGCAATGCCCCGCGCAGAAGCCCGGCGATATGCGCCTGATCCCGTTGACCGCCAACGGTCAGCCCGCCGCGGCGATGTACATGCGAGACGGCGAGCACCACGTGCCGTTCCAGCTGCATGTGCTGGACATGGGCGCCGACGGGGTGTCCCATGTGGTGGCTTTCCTGGACACCACCTTGTTCGCGAAATTCAGCCTGCCGCAACGGCTTTGAGCGTCTCTCCTTTCACGGAGAGTTCGCGGCTCAGTCGTCGATGTGCGTCGGTGGGTCGGCGAAACCGAGATCCCCGGGGTGCTGGTCAGGACCCATCACATCGCAGTGCCTCTCGGGTACGAGGAAGGAACTGGCGCCGCTGTACACCAAGTGAGTAAATCCCACGCAACGTTGCCAGGTGCCGTCAGGCTGGATGGGTCCATCGCACTTGCTGGTAATCGGTGGTCCATTGCAGCCCGCGCTGGCCTGCGGCGCTGAGGTGATCAGCCCTGCGGCCATTAGCACGGCGGCCAGTCCCCCGACGATGGCGCGCTTCATGGTCGCCTCCAGTCATGTCGTACCGGCAGCAGCGGTGGCTCCGTCCAGAGTGTGTAGAAATTTTTGCCCTTTCGCGTCCACAGCCGCTACCTGACGAGTACCTTAACGAAACCTGAGATGGCGTCACGGTGACGAACGGCCAGACCGTCCGGGTCCGAACGACACCTCTATTACTAACAGGGGATTTTGGCGGGGGCCTACAACGAGGTCGGACCCATGGCTGGTCATCGGGACACGAAGCGCAATCGTCGGTCGCGCAGCGCGACGGCACGTCGTCGGGTAGTCGGTTTGAGCAGCGGTGTCGGTGCGTTTTTGGCGTTGGGCATGACGCCGTTGGCTACTGCGCCGACGGTCAAGGCCGATGAGTTTGACGCGATTCTTGAGCCGATCATCAATTCCATCACGGCTTCGCTGGGTGATGTGGCTGCCGGTTCGGCGGCGGTTCCCGAGCTGGGCAGTCTGGGCTTGGGTGCCACCGAGTCGACGGCGGGGGTGGGCCTGGGTTCGCTTTCTGATGTGGGCTCGGTGGCGGCGGCCAGTCCGTTTGATGCCTGGTTGCATGGGCTAGAGCAGGACTGGATTAACAGCGGCTTTGGTCAGCAGGTTGACACCGCGCTCAATGATTGGTTCAACCAGGTCGATCCCAGTGCCGATCCGACCGCCGGTGCGTGTGGGTTGGTCTGTAACGGCGCCGATGCTCAGGGTGCGCAGCCGATGAGTCAGAACTTGCTGGCCGACCCCGGCTTCGAAATGGCCGACCCGTCCGGGTCGGGCTACAGCGGGGTGACCATTCCGGGCTGGACGGAGACCGGCACCCCGACCGTAATCGAATACGGCACCCCGGGCGGTTATCCGTCGCCATTCTCGTTTGCGTTCCCAAAGCTCTTCGACTTTCCACAGGACGCGCCCCCGGGCACGCCCCTGGGCGACAACAATTTCGCCGGCGGCGGACCCGTGGGCACGTCCACCCTCAGCCAAACCGTCGACCTCACCGGCGCAGCCGGAACGCCGTACACGCTGAGTGCAGATCTCGGCGGCCAAGGCTTGAACCCGTCCTACGCCTCAGTGCAGGTCACCTTCCTCGACGCACATGGGGACGTTTTGGGCACCGACTCGCTCAACCCGGTCACGGTATGGGATCGCCTGGGTATCACCGAGTTTGAGGAACGCGACATCTCCGGAACGGTCCCGGTGGGCAGCACCTCCGCGCAGGTGACCACGATCTTCACCGACAACAACACGTTCCTCGGCGACTACAATGGCGCCTACGCCGCCAACGAGTCGTTCACCGTCGGCGATCCGAGCCTCACCCCGGTGCCGGTCACCCCACCGACGTCCGACGTCGGCCAACTAGATCACGTGTTCCTGATCTACATGGAGAACAAGGGCGTCGACGACATCGTCGGCAGCCCCAACGCGCCGTACATCAACAGCCTGATCAACACCGACGGATATGCGGACAACTACTACGCGCTGGGCCACCCCAGCGACCCCAACTACTTCCGGATCATGGGCGGATCGGACTTCGGCATCGACTACAACCCCGCCTCGAACGCCATCGACGCACCCAGCCTCATGCAAGAAATGGATCAGGCGGGCATATCGTGGGCCGGCTACGCGCAGAGCATGCCCTACCCGGGTGACATCGTGTCATCGGGTAACTACGCCGTCGACCAATTACCCTTTGCCGAGTTCAGCTACGTCTACGACAACACCCCCGCCTACCTGCAGGAACACCTGCTCCCGCTGACACAGTTGCCCACCAATCTCGCGGACCCGAACACCTTCCCGGAATTCACGTGGATCGCTGCCGACGAGGACAACAACATGGAAGGCCCTATCGATAGTCCGTCTAGCCTTGCCCAGTTCATTGCCAGCCAGTTCACGAACCATCAGTACAACGTCGCGGCCGGCGACCAGTTCGTCCAGCAAGAGGTGTCCACCATTGAAAACTCGCCAACGTGGACTGACCCGACGCAAAAGGACGCGATCATCATCACGTTCGACGAGGACAACAACAACCTGTCACTGGGCTTCGGTAACGACGGCAACAACGTTCCGATGATCGTCATCCCGAACCAGGACGCCGTGACGGCTGGGGGGATGCAATCCGGCCCCTTCACCACCAACGCCTACTACAACGAGTACAGCCTGATGGCCACTATTGAAGACACCTTGCGTACTACGCCAGGAACTCTGGACCCGCTCACTGCCAACGACATGTACGCCCAACCCATGAACGCTTTCTGGAAATAATGTTTGCGAAATGCCTAAATACACTTTAAGCCGATGTATGAGTCGTCCATGTACCGCAAAGCAAAGCTATCCAGGGATCTCGCGGGTGCCCTAGAGTGCGCCCTACTTGAAGGAGTCGTCGACCTCGCAGCGCACTGAATTGGCGTGCTACCCGCCATCGACCAATCAGGGGCCTGGCGCAAAGGTTCAGGAGGTGGTGGTGCATGTCAAAGACCGCTGATGCGTTGCCTGACAACGCCGACCAGGACACTTTCTCAACCGTCCCGATTCCGCTACGCGAACGCCGACGCGACTGGTTTTTCGTCGTAATGTTCGCGATCTTCGCGTCGACATCGTTTCTGACAGACCCCGTCACCCTGCTGGGTCGTCCGGACCCAAACTCGCGGTGGTTCATGTCACGCTTCGTCTACCACTCCGGGACCGATTCACTAATTTTGGTGGACCCGCGCTTCGTCCAGGTCACTGTCGGCACATCGGCGGTGCTGTTCGGCGTCTTCTACCTGGTATTGATCTATGCGTTTGTGCTAGGGCGAGAGTGGATTCGGCTCCCAGCCGTCTTTTACGCGGGAATGGTCGTGATGGGTACAGGCGTGTACCTTGCCGTCGGACTCTTAGGCGACGCGCCGTTGTTTCACCTGGCATGTGGGCCGGATTCGGCCTATGACTACAAGTTCGTCAGCGCCGCAAAGTCTCTCGCCTACAACCTGCCCTACCCTTTGGTGGCTCTGCTCCTAGTGGCGCGAATGTGGCGAGCGCATCCATTCGAGCGACGAGCGCGCTAGCGCGGTCACCGCATAATCATTCGGGCCGAAGGGGTCGTCGCGCAAACGGTCCAGAAGGCATTTACAAGCTGATGATGTCGGCTAAGAGCGCTTTGGCCGGCGCTGCTAGAAGAGCCGGCTATCCGGTGACGGCCCGGGCACCGACCGGACCAGGCCCGCGCCGGTGACCATCGGAAGGTCCAGCGCCGACAGCAGACCCGGCTGCGCTTCGCACACCGCCGGGATCGCGTTGACCATCCGGGATGCGCCGGCCATCCGCGCACCGAGGTCGTGATCGTGGTCGTCGGCCATCTCGAACTCGCAACGCATGGCCGGCGAGCCCTCGATCTCGATGCGGTAGACGCCGCGACCGGACGCCAACCCGAATCCGAGATCCTTTGGCTCGATGGAGATATGCGGCTGCGGCCAGTCCGGGGCGATGTCGTCTCGCATGCGCGTGACGTGGTCGACGACGAATGTTGCTGCGCCATCGACGTATCCGGTCAGCGTGGACCGCATCGCGGCGATCGTGCCCGCGGCGATGTGTCCGGTCGGAGTGTCGAAGGATTCCTCGGCGGCGACCCGTTCGACGTTCTCCGCGATGTTGTCGATCTTCGTGCCCAAGCCGGCGGCGAGCTGGTGCAGCACCGGGCCCCAGCCGAACGTGAACACGCCGGGCGTGGCCGCGAACGGAGTCTCCTCGGGCGGCTTGCCGAACCCGAGGATCTCATAGACCGCATCCTTGTCCGGATAGGTCGCATAGTTGAACATCTCGGTCATCCGGACAGACTCGATAATGCGTGAGACCCCGGTAAGCACCAGCGGCAGAACATCATTGGCAAATCCGGAGTCGATCCCGGTGGTGAAGAACGACACCCCACCGGCGATCGCGGCCGCCCGCAGCGGCTCGGTGACGACCGCGTCGACGGCGTCGGGAAAAACCAGCGGCACCACCGAACACGACACCACGTTCTTACCGGCGCGCAGCAGCGACACCATGTCCGCGATCGCCTCCGCCGGCCGCAGGTTGGCTGCGGCGGCATAGACCACCACGTCGGCGTCGCCGGCCAGGATCCCGTCCGGCTCTTTCGTTGCCCTGACGCCCACCGGGGCGATCCCGCACAACTCGCCCGCGTCGCGACCAACCTTGGCATCGCTGTGCACCACGAGATCGACGAGTTGTAGCTGCGGGTGGTCGATCACGCCGCGCAGGGCGATCAGACCCATCGAGCCCGGACCCCACACGCCGACCTTGTACATCGCTTCTCCTAATATTAGGAAGGTATTTGTTAGTTTTCGGACGGATGGTAGGAAGACGGCGATGGATTCGTCAACAGTGCCGCTGCGCGAGACCGAGCCGGCCAAGTCCCCGCCCACCGGGCGCGTGATGGATGTGCTTGGGGCACTGTCGGATTCACCGAGCGGCCGGACGTCGGCCGAATTGGCCAAGATCTGCGGGATCAGCACCTCGACGTGCGCCCTGGTGCTGGCCGAACTCGAGCGGCGCACGTGGGTGACCCGGCACGACGATCGCCGTTACACGTTGGGCAGCGGCTTGTTCGGGCTGGTGCACGGACTGAGGGGCCAATTCCCGTTGTTGGATCGCGGCCGTGACGCGCTCGGCTTCCTGCACACCACGCTTGGCGCGGCCTGCTCGATGTCCAAGATCGAGCAGACGCACCTGACCAACATCGACGCGGTCGGCCACGGCACCGATGGTGAACACGCCGTCGGCCAACGCCTCCCCATCGGGCCGCCGTTCGGCCTGGTGGCGATGGCCTGGCGCGACGACGAGGCCGTCGATGCGTGGCTGCGGCGGGTCACGCCGCGGTTGACCCGGGCCGATATCACCGAGCATCGGCACGTGCTTGCTTCGATACGTGAGCGGGGCTACGGGGCCTGGCGGTTCGACGCCGGCCACAGCTCGCTGCGGAACCGGCTCGCCGCGGTGCTGGCATCCCTGGAGCCGACCGCCCGGGTCACTCGCGAGCTCAGCACGCTGATGACGATGGTGACGCTGCAGTCTGTCACACATGTACTCGAAACTGAGCTAGCGTCAACGGAATTCGTCGTACTGCCAATCTTCGGGCGAGATGGCCAGCCGGAGTATCAGATCGAGATCCGGTTGGGCGGCCTGGACGCTCTGACCCTCCCCGACCTGGACGCCGCGCTCGGGCACGCCCAGGCGCTGCTGCGGCCCGGGGTAGCGTGACCCGCCATGGGACGCGTAGACGGAAAAGTTGCACTGATCAGTGGCGGCGCACGCGGTATGGGCGCCTCGCACGCGCGGGCGTTGGTCGCCGCCGGGGCCAGGGTCGTCGCGGGAGACATTCTCGACGACGAAGGCAACACGCTGGCAAAGGAATTGGGTGACGCGGCGCGATTCGTCCACCTCGACGTGACGCAGCCCGATCAGTGGAAGGCGGCCGTCGACGTCGCGGTGGGCGAGTTCGGCCCGCTCAACGTGCTGGTGAACAACGCCGGCATCATCAACGGCAACACCCTGCAGAACTTCCCGCTGGCCGACTGGCAGAAGATCATCGACGTCAACCTCACCGGGACGTTTCTAGGCATGCAGGCCGCCGTCGAACCGATGATCGCGGCCGGCGGCGGTTCGATCATCAACATCTCCTCGGTCGAAGGCCTGCGCGGCAGCCCAGGACTTTACGGTTACGTCGCATCGAAGTTCGGGGTGCGCGGCCTGGCCAAGGCCGCGGCGTTGGAGTTGGCGCCCCACCACATCCGGGTCAACTCGATCCACCCCGGGCTGATTCGCACCCCGATGACCGCAGGCATCCCCGAGGACTTTCTGCAGATCCCGTTGGGCCGCGGCGCCGATCCCAGCGAGGTGTCCGCCTGCGTCGTTTACCTGGCCTCTGACGAGTCGTCGTACTCCACCGGCGGAGAGTTCGTCGTCGACGGCGGGCTGACCATCGGGGTTCCGCACAAGACCATGTAGGACATGCCGGCAATTAGTCTGGAAGGCATGCCTGCCACCGTGGAGATTCGACGGGCCGCCGACCGGGCGGTCACCACGACGTCGTGGCTGAACTCCAGGCACTCCTTCGCGTTCGGCGATCACTACGACCCCGGCAACACCCATCACGGCGTGCTGCTGGTCAACAACGACGACGTGGTGGCGCCGGCTGGCGGTTTTGACACCCACCCGCACCGCGACATGGAGATCGTGACCTGGGTGTTGGACGGCTCGCTGGCGCATCGCGACTCCGCCGGCAACAGTGGAGTCGTGTATCCGGGTCTGGCCCAACGGATGTCGGCGGGCACCGGCATCTTGCACTCCGAGATGAACGATTCGACCACCGCTCCGGTGCGCTTCGTACAGATGTGGGTGCAGCCCGACGTGTCGGGCATCCCGCCGAGCTACCAACAGCATGAGATCGGCGACGAGCTGCTGGATGGCCGCCTGGCGACGATCGCCTCGGGCATGCCCGGGCACGACGCGGCCATCACCATCCACAACCGCTCGGCGGCATTGCACGGCGCTCGGCTGCGAAGCGGCGACGGCCTCGAGTTACCCGCGGCGCCCTGCCTACATTTGTTCCTCGCGCGCGGCCGGCTGAACATCGCGGCGCCGGGCAACGAGGCCGAGCTGGCCGAGGGTGACGCGGTGCGGTTCACCGCGTCGCACGGCGTCCGAGTCACTGCCGCCGAGGCCTGCGAAATTCTGGTCTGGGAGATGCACGCAGCGCTGGGCGGCTAACGCAGCCACGCTCAACCTGCCCCTCGAACACGCACCCGCGGCCTATGATCGGACGATGTCTGGCCTCCTCGATGCTGTCCTCGCAGCCCACGGAGGGCTGGACAGGTGGCGCGAATTCAGCACCATCGAGGCAACAATCATCAGCGGCGGCAAGTTGTGGGAGATCAAGGGCCAACCGCAAGATCCCACACCACGACGGATGACCGTTGCGCTGCAACACGAATGGGCATC